>VAYD01000361.1:1327-9153 GCA_005883905.1 Actinomycetota bacterium | reverse complement strand
GACATCGCGCACGGGATTCATCCGGTCGAGCTGACCGACGAAGGGCTCGCCGCCGCCCTGGAGACACTCACCGACCGCGCGGCGGTCCCCGTCGCGCTGGACGCCCTGCCCGCACAGCGGCTCCCGGTCCCGGTGGAGACTGTTGGCTACATGCTCGTCGACGAGGTCGTTCGGCTGGCCGCCCAACGTGGTGACGGCGCTGAGCTGACGGTGGCCGCGCGCCGCGACGCGAAGCGGCTGACGGTGGAGGTGCGGACCGTGTGCACGCCCTGCGAGGCTCCCTGACGATCGACGACACGGGCGGCGTCCGGGTGCGGGCGGAGCTGCCATGCGAGTAGTCGTCGCCGACGACGCGATGCTCATCCGCGAGGGGCTCACCAGGCTCCTGCGCGACGCCGGCGTCACGGTCGTGGGGAAGGCGTCCAACGCCGACGAGCTGCTGCGTCACGTCGCGCTCGGCCAGCCCGACGTGGCCGTCGTCGACGTGCGCATGCCGCCGGACTACGGCGAGGAAGGGCTGCACGCCGCTGAGCGCATCCGCGCCGAACACCCGTCTGTCGCGGTGCTGCTGCTCTCACAGTACGTCAACGTGCGCTACGCGACGCGGCTGCTCGAGGAGCACCCCCGCCACGTCGGCTACCTCCTCAAGGAGCGCGTGTCCGACATCGCGGTGCTGCTCGACGCTCTGCACCGGCTGGTCGAGGGCGAGTGCGTGATCGACCCGACGATCGTCGCGCAGCTGTTCGGCAAGCCCCGCGTCGACACCGCACTGGCGGCGCTCAGTGCACGCGAGCGCGAGGTGCTCGGCCTCATCGCCGAGGGCCACTCGAACCCGGGGATCGCGGAGAAGCTCGTCGTCAGCATCAAGACGGTCGAGAGCCACGTGCACCAGATCTTCCAGAAGCTCGAACTGCCCGAGACGCGCGCCCGCGACCGGCGCGTGCTCGCGGTCCTGAAGTTCCTGCGCGGCTGACGCGAAATCAGGGTGCACCCCGAGACGGTCCCGGGCGCGCCCCGTAGCGGCCTGCCGCTCCCGGCCTGACCATCGCCAGGGACGGCAAAGAGCCATTCAGAAAGGTCTCACGATGAGAGGTACCAGCATGACCATGCACTCGAGCATCCTGCGCGTCGCCGGCCTCGCGACCGCATGCCTGGCGCTCGTCGCCGTACCCGCCTTCGCCCACGACGGGCCGGCGGGCAACTCATTCAACTTCGTCGGCACGTTCAGCGATTCGCAGCCGTTCTCGGACGTCGTCGTGAGCGACTACCCGTGCTTCGACGGGCAGACGGGGACGGCGTCCGGGGTCGACTCGATCGAGGGCCGGTACAACAACGCCCCGCCGTTCTTCCACTTCACCGGGATCGAGTCGCTGACCTACCGGATCGACTACCCGGACGGCCGCTACATCCTGGGCGGCTCCAGCACGAAGATGCAGATCGAGGCCAATGCCGAGTCCGGCAGCAACAACGAGAAGGACACGGAGGTCTCGCAAGATCACGCGGCCGTCTATCTCGCCGGTCAGCAGATCGGAACGGTGACCGTGCGCGAGACGTTGCACACCACGTTCAACGACGCCAACCACGACGGCGCGATCGATCCCGGCGAGCTGAAGTCGTCGGTCGACAACTTGCGGGTCAGCTGCCCGTAGTGCGTCCGCGTCCGCAGGCCGGCGCCGCCGCGAAGGGGGCGCCGGCCGGCTCGCGGCAGAGCGCACAGGCTTAGGACGTCGCGGGGGTGGCGGGTCGCCCACGCGGCAAGCTCTGGCGGGAACACGCGGCCACGGACGCGGCAGCGCGTCGAGGGGCCAGGCTCAACGACTGCCCACTACGCCCCCGGGGTCGTTCGAGGCAGTGCCAAACCCGCAACCGGCCTAAGGAAAGGAAAGGAAAGGAAAGGGTGGGCCCCCCGCTCCCACCCGCGCCGCAGTGGCGAGACGCAGCCTTGCCCTATGGCGAGACCCGGACTCGAACCGGGGACACCACGATTTTCAGTCGTGTGCTCTACCAACTGAGCTATCTCGCCGAGCGGGGGAGAGGGTAGCGAGCGCGGTCAGGCAAGATGCGCGTCGTGTTCGACGTCACCCGCATCCGCACCGCCTATCCCGCCCTCGCCGATGGCTACGCCTACCTGGACGGCGCCGCCGGCACGCAGGTTCCGGCGGCGGTGATCGAGGCGATCGCCAACGCCTACCGCGAGGGGCTCGGCAACGTCGGCGGCGCGTTCCCCGCGAGCGACCGCTCCCGAACATGACGACGCTGACGTACCGCTTCGCCGCCACGTTGTCCGGCACTTGGAAGCCCGGTGACGAGATCGTCGTGTCGCGGCTCGACCACGACGCCAACGTGCGGCCCTGGGTCCAGGCGGCGGCGCGCGCCGGCGCGACCGTCCGGTGGGCCGAGGTGGATCTCCCCGCGGGCGAGCTGCCGGCCGAGCAGTACGAGCGTCTCCTCGGCGATCGCACGCGCCTCGTGGCCGTGAGCGCTGCGAGCAACGTGCTCGGCACCCGGCCGGACGTGGCCGCGATCAGTGCGTTGGCGCACCGCGCCGGCGCGCTCGTCTACGTCGACGGCGTCCATGCCGCGGCGCACGGCCCGGTCGACATGGCAGCGCTCGGCGCCGACTTCTACGCGACGAGCGCCTACAAGTGGTCGGGCCCCCATGTCGGAGCGGTTGTCGCCGACCCCGCGCTGCTCGCCGACCTGCTGCCCGACAAGCTCGCATCGTCGCCCGACGAGGTGCCGGAGCGGTTCGAGACCGGGACGGCGGCGTTCGCGGACCTCGCCGGCGTCGCCGCCGCCGTCGAACACCTCGCCGCGCTCGACGACGAGGCGACCGGCACGCGCCGTGAGCGCCTTCTCGCCTCGATGGCCGCGGCGGAGTCCCACGAGCTCGAGCTGTTCGCGACGCTCCGCGACGGCCTCGCCTCCATCCCGGCCGTCACGACGTACGGCGCCGCGGCGCACCGGACAGCGACGGCGTACTTCACCGTCGCCGGCCACACGCCCCGCGAGGTGGCCGAGCACCTCGCCGGCCACCGCATCAACGTCTGGAACGGACACAACTACGCATGGGAGCTGACCGCCGCGCTCGGCATCCGCGACGCGGGCAGCGCGGTCCGTGCCGGCCTCGTGCACTACAACGACGCCGAGGACGTCGAGCGACTGCTCACCGCCCTCGAGCGCTTGTGACCGCTTCGCCGAGTGCCCGGATCGAGCGCTCGGTGATCGGGCTCACGACGAGGATCACCTCGTCGGCGCCCGCGTCCGCAAGCTCGCGGATCCGTGAAGCGATCTGCTCGGGCGAGCCTTCGATCGGCGGGGCGGCGTCCGTGATCCTTCGCTCGCCGGCGCTGCGATCGAGGACGACGAACGCGCACGCGCTGCGCTCGATCTCCTCGGGCGCGCGGCCGGCGTCGCGCGCCGCGGCACTGATGCTCGCGTTGAGCGCGGCGAACCCCTCAGCCGTGTTCCCGTAGTCCTCGTACCACGTGTTCCACGCATCGACGCCGGGCAGCGCGATCGCCAGCATCCGCGGCCCGTTGCTGCCGATCATGAGCCGCGTTCGGTACCGGGCCGGTGGCAGCATCACCGCGTCCTCGACCGAGTGGAACTGACCGTCGAGCGTGACGCGCTCGCCGCGCAGCAGGCCGCGAATGATCGGGAACGCCTCGGCGAACCGCGCCACGCGGCGGTCGAACGGGATGCCGAACGCGCGGAACTCCGCCTCGTTCCAGCCCGCGCCGAGGGCGAGGACGAACCGGCCGCCGCTGATCTCCGTCACCGTCGCGGCCATCTTGGCGAGCACCGCCGGCGGGTGGAACGCGGCGCAGGCGACGAGCGGTCCGAGCTCGGCGCGCTCCGTGATGGCAGCCAGCGCGGCGAGCAGCTCCCAGGCCGCCCAGGGCCCGCGCTCAGGCCGGCCATCGCCGCGGTAGAGCAGGTGGTCGCCCACGTAGATGCTGTCGAACCTGGCCTCCTCGGCCGCGGTCGCCATCGCGAGGTACTCCTGCCAGCGGACCTCGCGCTCGACCTCGGGCAGCTGGACTCCGATGCGCGTCATGCGCCTCGGCACGCTACCGGCGGACGTGAACCCGGCGTGAACCGGGGTTGACCGCGGGTCGTGGCGCGGGGTAGCGTCGAACGATGTTCCGTGTGGTCTGCATCTCCGCCGTCGACGGCGCCCGCGGTGAGGAAGTCGCGCCCGCCGTCGCCGAACAGCTCGGTTACCGGCTCGTGGACGAGGAGATCGTCCACAAGACAGCTCGGGATGCCGACATCGATCCAGGATCGGTCGCCGAGGCCGAGCAGCGCCGCTCGATGGCGAACCGGATCCTCGACAGCCTCGGCTCGAGCACGTCGCTCTCGACGCTCGCGATGGCGGGCTACGTGCCGCCCCACGACGTCCCCGGCGGGCCCGACCTGCGTGCGCTGATCCGCGCCACGATCGAGGAGCTCGCGCAGCGCGGCGAGGCCGTGATCGTGGCCCACGCGGCGTCGATGGCGCTCGGGGAGCGCGGCGATGTGCTCAAGGTGATGATCACCGCGCCGCGGACCGCGCGGCAGCGCACGCTCGTGGAGCAGCGCGGCCTCGACGAGAAGGAGGCGGCCAAGCAGATCGACAAGGGCGACTCCAACCGCGCGGACTACCTCAAGCGCTTCTATGACATAACGCAAGAATCGCCCGCCGACTACGACCTCGTGCTGAACACCGACCGCCTCGGGCCCGACGGCGCGGTCCAGCTCGTCGTGCAGGCGGCCGGAGCCGGCGCGCCGCAGCCTGCTGCTTAGCGCTCGCCGTTGCGCTCGCCGGCTGCGGCGGGAGCAAGCACAAACCGGCGCCGCAGCCCGATGCGCTCGCGCAGGCGCTGGCCTACGTCCCGATCGAGTCGCCGTACGTCATCGCGCTCGCAACCGACCCAGAGCACGGCCAGAGCGCGGCGGCGCGCAGCCTGCTCAACCGCTTCATCGGGTCGGACGTCGTCGTGGCGAAGGCGCGGGAGCGGATCAACGCGGCGCTCGGGCTCGCGCCCGGCGCCGACCTCAGGCCGCTGCTCGGCAACGACCTCGTGGTCGCCCGCACGCAGGACGGGCTGCTCGGCGCGTGGGTGGTCAAGGACGAGGCCGCGCTGCGCGCGATCGTGCGCCGGCGCCCGCCGAGCCCGGACGTTCGCATCGTCGTTCGCGGCCCGCTGGTCGTGGCGGGAACGCCGGGCGCCGTTCGCGAAGAGCGCCTGCTCGGGATGCGCGCGAACGCGCTCGTGCGCGGCGAGGCCAACGCCGCGCTGATCCCAACCCCGCAGCGATCCAGATTCCCTTGGGTCCGTTCGCTGCGCCGCGTCGCCTTCAGCGTACTCGCGGACGATCGGGGTCTCCATGCGGGCGTGCGCGCCACGACCGCGCCGACGCCGCCGGACGCGGTCCCGATCGCGACCGGGGCGGATGCGCCACTCGTGCTCGACCACGGCTCCGGCATCAGCGTCGGCATCAGGGACCTGCGTCACACGATCCGCGCGGGTCTCGCCGCGCTCAAGACGGGCGACCCCGCGACCTACCGGCGCTACGACCTCGCGCGGCGCGCACTGAAGCTGTTTCGCCGCGGCGACATCGACCACGACGTGATCGACCAGCTCGGCGGCGACGCCACACTGTGGTCGCCCGACCTGCGGTCGCTCACGCTCACCGCGCGGGTCAGCGATCCCGGGCGGATGGCACACGCGCTGAACGGGCTCAAGCCGCTGATGGGCCGCCTCCTCACGGCCGCCGGGCTCGACGGCGCCCGCTACGGCGTCGTCGGCGACACGCTGGTCATCACGACCATTCCCGGTGTCGCGCTCGCGGGGGTGGCGGCCGGCAGGCTGCAGCGGGTGGGCGAGCTGAACGGCGCGGTGGTCGGGCTCGCCCGCGGCCCGTCGCTTCGCCAGATCCTCATCGACCGGCTCGGCCTGCCGCCGCTCGCCTCGATCGCGCTCGGGCCGCTGGGCGACGCCAGCTTCTCGATCGAGACCTCGGCGACCGGCCTCGTCGGCGGCGCGGACCTCGCGATCTCAGGCGGCTGACCGCGCCGTCTCGAGCGTCCGCCTGACGGTGGCGGTCCCCTGCTCCATCATCGCCTTCGTGCGCTCGGCGGCGGCGTCGGGCAACAGGTCCGTCGTCCAGACGAAGCGCGTCGTCCCGTCCGCGTCGAGCAGCACCTGCGCCGCGCCGTTGTGATGCGAGTACGGCCCGTCGACGATCGACCACACCAGGCGGCGTGTGGTGTCATCGAGCGTGACGAGGACCTCGCGCACGGTCACGCCGTTGAAGAACGTGACGATACGGTCGGTGCCGTCCATGCGGGTGTCGGTCAGGAAGCCGGGCACGAGCCGCACATGCGGCTCCTCCCAGGCGCGCAGCGCCTCCCACACGTCCTCGGGGCTCGCGTCGATCGTTGTCTCGGTACGGATGGAAGCCATGCGCGACAGTGTCGGCGCGCGGCGGCCTCACGTCTTGGACCTTCGTGCGCGTTAACGGGTGAGCATGCTGACCGCGAACAGCATCTTCGCGTCGGAGGGCGTCGGTGTCTGGGACGTTGCGTGTCGCCACCCGGCGGGCCGCGGCGCCGCCGACGAGCACGCCGGCAGCCACGCCGTTGTCTTCGTGCGCCGCGGGTGCTTCGTGCGCAGCGCCGAGGGCGGCGAATCCTTGCTCGACCCGACGGTCGCGTACTGCATGCGCCCGGGGGAGGAGCAGCGCTTCGACCATCCGCACGACCACGGCGACGAGTGCACGTCGATCGCGCTCGAACCGGAGCTGGTGGCGGCGCTGTGGGGCGGCGAGCCCGACCTGCCGGCCGGGCTGCTGCCGGTGGCGCCGGCGCTCGACGTCGGGCATCGGCTGCTGCTCACCGCCGCGCGCCGCGGAGAGGACGTCGCCGAGCGCGCGCTGGAGCTCGCCGCCGGCGCGCTCGAAGCCGTCGATCGGCGACGCGTCGCGTCCGGAAGGCCCGCCACCGAGCGCGCCCGCCGCGCCCTCGCCGATGGCGTATCACCTCAGCCGCGTGTTCCGCGCGCAGACGGGGCACACGATCGCGCGCCATCGGATGCGGCTGCGCGTTCGCGCGGCGCTCGACCGCTGCGCCGAAGGAGAGCGCGAGCTCGCGCGGCTCGCAGCCGAGCTCGGGTTCGCGGACCAGGCGCACCTCACCCGCGCCGTGCGCGCCGAGACCGGCACGACGCCCGCGGCGCTGCGCGCGGCGCTCAGCGATCCCAGGACCTGAGATCCGGCAGCGGATCGATGAAGTGGCTGTTGGCGTCGACGCGCCAACCGCCGACCCAGATCTCGAAGTGCAGGTGCGGCCCTATGGCGTCGCCGCTGTGGCCGACGAGGCACAGGCGCTGGCCGGCGCTGACCGGCTCGCCCGGCACGACGGCGACCGAGTCCTTCTGGCAGTGGGCGAAGAAGAAGTCGCGACCGTCCGCGGCGTGCTCGACGACGTAGTAGCCCGCGCCGCCGGCCTGGTAGTCGACGTAGGAGATCGTCCCTGCGAGCGGCGCGACGACGGGGGTGCCCTGCGCGGCGATGATGTCCTGGCCTTCGTGCAGGTGGCCCTTGCGCTTGGCGCCGATGCCGTCGCCGTAGATGTGCCAGCCCTGGACCGGGAAGACGCCGCCGTCGGCCGGCGGCGGCGGCGGAGCGGGCGTTGCGGGCGCGCTGTGATGCACGCCGTGCACGACGAGCCGCCCGCGCCACACGCGGCTCAGCCCGCTCACGCGCATCCGAACGCTCCAGCGGCCGGGCTCCAGCCGCGGCAGCCCGATGCTCACGCGCCGCCCGGTCCGGATCACCTT
>VAYD01000361.1:0-1246 GCA_005883905.1 Actinomycetota bacterium | reverse complement strand
CGCCGCTCGACAGCGAAGCGGCGCACGTGCGGGCGCTCGGGGATCTTGCGCACGGCCTGGCCGTAGACGACACCGCCGCTGGCGGTGTTCGGCACGCCCGTGCCGCCGTTCGAGGCAAGCGCGGGCGCGCTCAGCATGAGCGTGGACATGGCGACAGCAACGGCAACCCGCATATGTCGATGGTCGGCGCCTCACCGGACCGATTGCAGCGCCTTCGTTCGCCTTGCACAGGTTTGGGCGACGGAAAGCGTTGCGTGGCTGCTCGGGCCGAGGACCGGGAGTGCGGGCCCCGAGAACCGGAACTATCCCGGTTGACGGGGCCCAGGCCTGGTCGGTCCGCGCCATCGCTGCCCGCGCGGCGATGAGTTCTCCATGCCGAGGCCGTCTTAGGGACGTGCTGACCACCACCGCCACCGAGATCCACACTCGCCTGCGCGAGCTCGAGGCCAAGCGGATGCTGGCATCGCTGCAGGGACTCACGAACGACCCGGCGTACCTCACCGCGGAGCTCACCGCAGCGCGCCAGGCGTACGTCGGCGCCGCGGTGACCGAGATCGCTTCGCTGCGCGCCGCGCTGTCCGGCCCGCTGCTCGGCTGAGTCAGCTCCTCGGCACGACCTGCTCCAGCAAGTCCGGCTTCTGCCCGAGCTGCCCGCTGAACGGCCGGTCCTGTGCTAGCAGCATCACGATCACGACGGCGAGGGCGGCGCCGAAGAGCGATATCGCGAGGGCCGCGGTCCTGCGGTTGGCGCTGTGCACCGACGCGATCGCGACCAGCATCACGACAGCGAGTGCCAGCAGGCCCGTCCACTTGACCGCGTTCACGCGCGAGCCGCTGACGATGATCCGTTCGCGCCGGGCGTCGAGCGCCTTCTCCAGCGCGGCGACGAGCTCCCGCTGCGCGTCGACCTGCCCCGGTCCCGAAGGCTTGAACGCGACCGTCACGTCAAGGGCCTGCGCGAGCGGCACGGGGATCGCCGCGAGGCTCGCGTGCTGCCTGGCCATCGCGGGCCACTCCTGGTGCACCGCCTCGTCGATCTGGCGGCGAACCAGGGCGCGCAGCTGCACGCCGGTTCCGGGCGGCAGCTGATCGCTGAGCAGCACGACCGAGCGCAGCGCGCTCGCCTCCGTGCTGACGGCGTCCTTCGCCTTGTCGCTGTCGCCCCACACACCCGCCGCGAGGAAACCGACGATCAGCGCGAACACGATCCCGAGCGGCGGCAGCAACCCGGGCGACACCGACTGCA
>VAYD01000360.1:5111-5456 GCA_005883905.1 Actinomycetota bacterium | reverse complement strand
CGAGCTGCAGCCCGGCGCGCAGGATCGACTCGTGCCAGCCCTGGGTCAGCAGCAGCACGTTGGACAGCAGCATCGCCGCGAACGCGACGTTGAACAGCAGCATCGCGATCGCCGACACCGTGAACGCGCGGACGCGCACGACCGCGGGCTCGATCACGGGTGCTGGGTGCCGCGTCGAGCGCGCGGCGACGAGCACTGCGAGGACCGCCGACGCAAGGAACAGGCCGACGACGCGGGTGCTGCCCCAGCCCCAGTCGCTCGCCTTCACGATGCCGAGCGTCAACGAGCTGACCGCGCCCGTCAGCAGGACAGCGCCCAGAACGTCGCCGCGCGCGGTGTCCGGCT
>VAYD01000360.1:0-5015 GCA_005883905.1 Actinomycetota bacterium | reverse complement strand
CCCGCCGCGGCGGCCGCGCCACCCACCGCGGCCCACATCCCGATCGCGACCTGGCGGCGCTCAGGCGGGAACTCGGGGAGCAGCAGCCCGAGCGAGGTGGGGAAGAGGAGCGCGGCTCCGGCCGCCTGGGTCACGCGCGCCGCGATCAGGAAGCCGACGGACGGCGCGATCGCACAGGCCGCGGACGAGGCGGTGAACAGCGCCATGCCCGCCAGGAACGCGCGCTTGCGCCCGGCCCGGTCGGCCCATCGGCCCGCCGGCACGAGCAGCGATGCGAACACGATCGCGTACGCGTTGAGGATCCACGACAGGCTCGCGAGGCTCGTGCCGTGGAAGTCGCGTTCGATGTCCGGGAAGGCGATGTTGACGATGAACAGGTCGAGGCTGGCGACGAACACCCCGACCGAGACGATGGCGGCGACCTTTGTACGTTGCATGATACAACGCACCGTACCAGGTTCGTAGTATCATGCAACTCATGCTTGGCAAGGACTATGCCGGCCAGAACTGCTCGATTGCCGGGACGCTCGAGCTCGTCGGCGAGCGCTGGACGCTCCTGATCCTGCGCGACGCGTTCCTCGGCATTCGCCGCTTCGACGAGTTCCAGCGCAACCTGGGCGTGGCCCGCAACGTCCTGCAGTCCCGCCTCGAGCGCCTCGTCGACGAGGGGATCCTGCGCCGCGCCCGCTACCAGGAGCGCCCGGAGCGCTTCGAGTACCGGCTGACGCGCAAGGGCGTCGACCTCTGGCCGATCCTCGTCGCGCTGATGAAGTGGGGCGACAAGTACGCGGCGCCACATGGCCCGCCTGTCGTCCTGCACCACGCCGGCTGCGGCGGCGAGCTCGACGACCACCGCATCTGCACGGTCTGCGGCAAGCCGGTCGAGGCCAACGAGTCCGAGCCCGGGCTCGGCCCCGGCGCGCTGCCCGGTCAGGACCGGCCAGGCGCGCCGGTGGCCGCGTAACCAGATGGTCGATTCCGCGACCCCCGCGTCCGGCTGACCGCGTCCAAGACCACCGGCTTCGCCGGCGGTGCCCTCGCCGGATCACCACCCGCCTTCGCGGTCCGTGCCTATCGGCACTGTCCCGCGGCGGCGTGCGGCGCCCGGCATCCAGGATTCCCCGGCCATCCGAACACGGCGGCCACGGAATCAACCATCTACGCCGCGGTTGCCGCCGCCGGCTCCGGTTCGACGACCGGCATCGACGCACGCTCGGTCGGATCGACGAAGTCGCGCCGGCGGATCAGCGCGAGCGTCGCGACGGCCGCGACGAACGTGACCACGGCGCCGACGAGCAGGATCTCGTTGAGCCCGTCGACGACGCCGGCGTGCAGCTGCGCCGGGTTCGTGACGTTCAGGTGCCGCGCGAAGATCGCGCCGAGCGCCGCCACGCCGGTCGCCGTCCCGACCTGGCGGAACGTCGTGTTGATCCCGGACGCCATGCCGGCGCGCGCGGGCTCGACGATCCCGATCGCGGTCGCCGCGAGCGGCACGTTCACGAACCCGGCTCCGATGCCCGCGACGATCATGCCGGGGAGCACGTGCGTCCACGACGAGTCGACGGTCAGGCCGCGCATCAGCAGCAACCCGGTGCCGATCAGGACGAACCCGGGCGCGATCAGCGCACGCGTCGGCACGCGCTCGCTCAGGCGCCCCGCGATCCCGGACGCGAAGAAGATCGCGCCGGTCAGCGGCAGGAAGCGAACGCCGGTCTGCGCGGCCGACAGTCCGAGCGTCTGCTGGAAGTACAGGATCAGGTAGGTCAGCAGCGAGAACAGCGAGCCGTTGATCGCCAGCGCGGCGAGCAGCCCGCCGCCGAACGACGGCTTGCGCAGCAGCCCGAAGTCGAACATCGGCTCGCGCTGGACGACCTCCGCCACGACGAACGCGGCGAGCAGCACAGCGGCAGCCGTCAGCGACACGACGACGGTGGTCGAGCCCCAGCCGTCGGGCTCGCTGCGGATCAGCCCGAACACGAGCGCTGCAAGCGCCGTGCTGAACGTCAGGAAGCCGAGCACGTCCGGGCGGTTCGCGAACGGGTTGCGCGACTCCTCGACCTTGCGCAGCGTGACCAACAGCGCCGCGATCCCGACCGGGATGTTGACGAAGAAGATCCAGCGCCAGGAGATCCCGCTCGTCAGCACGCCGCCGAGCACCGGGCCGACGGCGACGCCGACGCCTGTGGTCGCGCCGAGGACCGCGAAGGCGGTCGCGCGGTCGCGCCCCTGGAACGCCTGCGCGATGAGCGCGAGCGAGGTCGCGAACATGATCGCGCCGCCGACGCCCTGGCCTGCGCGCGCGGCCACGAGGAACGCGGGCCCGCCGGCGACGCCGCACAGCAGAGAACCGGCGGTGAAGATCGACAGGCCGATCGCGAAGAGCAGGCGACGGCCGAACAGGTCGGCGAGCGAGCCCGCCGTCAGAAGGAACGCAGCGAGCGTCAGCGCATAGGCGTCGATCGTCCACTGCAGGTCAGACAGCGACGCATGGAACGCGCGCTGGATGTCGGGTAGCGCCACGTTCACGATCGTGATGTCCAGCAGCAGCATGAACACCCCGGTGCACACGGCGATCAAGGTCCACCATNCTCACATGTCACGTCTGGGGAGTACGGGTCGTCACCCACCTGACGCCTGACGAAGAGAGGATGTGACCAACGATGAACGTGATCGAGCTGCGCCAGTACGAACTGCACCCGGGCCGCCGCGACGAGCTGATCGAGCTCTTCGACGGCGAGCTCGTCGGGCCGCAGGAGGACTGCGGCATGCGGGTCATCGGCCAGTTCCGCGACCTCGACCGCCCCGACTGGTTCGTGTGGCTGCGCGGCTTCGACGACATGGCGAGCCGCACGGCCGCGCTGACGTGCTTCTACCGCGGCCCGGTCTGGGCGCGACACCGCGACGCTGCCAACGCGACCATGGTCGACTCCGACGACGTGCTGCTGCTGCGGCCCGCGCTGTCGCACGAGCCGAGGTGGGAGCCGGGCCGCCGGCTGGCGCTCGTGGAGATCGCGGTGCGCCCGATCGAGCTGCTCGACGCGATCGGCCCGGCGGGCGGCACGCCGTTGGCCGTCCTCGTGACCGAGCCGGCGCCGAATGGCTTCCCGGCGCTCCCGGTCCGCGAGGGCGAGACGGTGGTCGTCACCGTCACCGGGTTCGACGACGAGGCGCAGCACGAGCGCCCGCCGGGCGCGACGCAGGTGCTGCGCCTGGCGCCGACAGAGCGCTCGCGCCTTGGGGGCAACTAGTGGGCGAAGACCGGCTGCGCCGCGGGGTCCGTGTCGGCCTGCGGCACGCTGCGCGGCAGCAGGAGCCAGGAGGCCAGCGCGCCGAGCGCGAAGATCGCCGCCGACCACGTGAACGCCGTCGTGTAGCCGTGCACCGCCGCCTGCGCGGCCACGCCCGCGGCGCGGTGATTGGTGGCGTACGAGGTCGCCGCGCTCGAGGCCAGCGTGCTGAGCAGCGCCGTCCCGATCGAGCCGCCGATCTGCTGGCCGGTGTTCACCATCGCCGAGGCCACGCCGGCGTCGCGAGGGTCGACACCCAGCGTCGCGGTGCTCATCGCCGGGGCCATGACCAGCCCGAGGCCCAGGCCCATCACCAAAAGCCCGGGAAGGACGTGGCTCGTATAGGCGGAGTCGACCGTGACGCCCGTGAGGATCAGCATTGCGAGCGCGCCGAGGGCCATGCCGAACGTGACGAGGCGACGCGCGCCGAAGCGTGGGACCAGGCGGGTCTGGCCGATTGCGGCGGTCGGGATGAGCGCACCCATCATCGGCAGGAACGCCAAGCCGGTCTTGAGCGGCGAGAACCCGAGGGTCTGCTGCAGGTAGTAGGTGAGGAAGAGGAAGACGCCGAACATGCCTGCGCCGACGATCGCGACGGCGAGGAAGGAGCCGCCGCGGGCGCGGTCGGCGACGACGCGCAGCGGCAGCAGCGGGTGCTCGACGCGGCGCTCGATCGCCACGAATGCCGTGAGGAGCGCGACACCCGCGGCCAGCGAGGCGATCGTGAGGGGCGCGGCCCAGCCGTGGGTCTCCGCGTTGCTGAAGCCGTAGACAATCGCGAACAGGCCCGCGGAAGCACTCAGCGCGCCGGGGACGTCGATGCGCGGCCGACCGGCCACGACGGTCTCCTTGCGCAGGAGCACCAGTGCGCCCACGACGGCCGGGATCGCGAGGACGAGGTTCACGAACATCACCCAGCGCCAGTCGAGGTACTCGGTGAGCGCGCCGCCCAGGATCAGCCCGACCGCAGCGCCGGAGCCGGCGATGCCGCCGAAGACGGCGAACGCGCGGTTGCGCTCGGTGGGCACGGTGAATGTCGTGGTCAGCAGGCCGAGCGCGGCCGGGGCGAGCAGCGCGGCGAAGGCGCCCTGCATCGCGCGGGCGACGACCAGCATGGCGAAGCTCTGCGCGAAGCCGCCGAGCGCCGAAGCGGCGGCGAAGCCGACGAGGCCGATCACGAAGACGCGCTTGCGGCCCCAGAGGTCGCCGAGACGACCGCCCAGGAGCAGCAGGCTGCCGAACGACAGGGCGTAGGCGGTGACGATCCACTGGCGCGCGTCGTCGGTGAACCCGAGCGCCTGCTGGGCCGACGGAAGAGCGATGTTCACGATCGTCGCGTCGAGCACGACCATCAGCTGGGCGAGGCCGATCAGCGCGAGGACGAACCAGCGGCGCTTGTTCTCGGGGTGGGCGGTGGCGGTCATGGCGGTGAGCTCCTGGGTCAAAACTGGAGAGTGTTTCTCAACTTATGAGTCAACGATAGCACAAAGCGGAGAAGATCTCTCCGAATGGAGAAACTATCTCCGGTTCGTGCTATCGTGGGTCGCGTGATGACCCCCGCCGGCACCGCCTCCGACCGACCGCTGCGGCGCGATGCCGAGCGCAACCGGCAGCGCATCCTCGAAGCGGCGCGCGTCGTGTTCGCCGAGCGCGGCCTGAGCGGCTCGCACGACGACATCGCACGCGAGGCCGGCGTCGGCGTCGGGACCGTCTACCGCCGCTTCCCCG
>VAYD01000054.1:11321-11779 GCA_005883905.1 Actinomycetota bacterium | reverse complement strand
ACGACGTCGCCGTGGACGGTCAGGCGCGTGCAGCGGCGCATCGCCGGCGGCCCGGACGAGAAGCGGCGCTCGAGGTCGCGCAGCGCGCCGTAGTACACGGGGTCGAGCGTCACGACCGTGCCGCGCACCGCGCCCTCGGCGGGCAGCAACGACGCATCGTCGGCCAGCTCGTAGGCGTCGGACCGAGCGAGCAGGAGGTCGTCCGTGGACTTGACCGGCGCAAACCGCGTGCGCGGCACCTGCAGCGCGAGCGCGCCGTCGATCAGCCCGATCGCGGAGCCCATCGCGGTCTCGAGCTGCACGACCTCGCCTGCCGCCGCCAGCGTCTTTCGGTTGACGATGAGCGGCAGCGGCAGGACGCCGTCGTGCGCGTCGAGGAGCTCGGCGAGCGCGGCGAGGTCGATCCACAGGTTGTTGCTGTTGTAGAAGCGCCAGCGCGCGAAGTCCGTGAACGACGC
>VAYD01000054.1:9776-11277 GCA_005883905.1 Actinomycetota bacterium | reverse complement strand
GTCGCGCACGGCGATGTGTCCCCCCTTTCGGTCCGCGGCGGTCCCCTCGACGACCTCCATCACGAACGGGATCCCCTCCCGCGCCATCCACCCAGGGATGCGCGGCTCCGGCACCGCGCCGAGGTTGTCGGCGTTCGCCACGAACGCGTAGCGGTAGCCGCGGGCGAGCATCTCGGCCAGCATCCCCGACGCGTACAGCGCCGCGTACAGGTCGCCGTGGCCTGGCGGGCACCATTCGTCGAGCGGCTGCAGATCCGCGGCCCGCAGGCGCGGTTCGCGGTGCTGCAGGAAGTCCGGCGGCAGGTCGCCCGGCAGGCCGCCGTGACGCTCCAGCGCCGCGAGGCTCGGCTCGCGCGTGGCGTACGAGTTCATCAGCACGAGCGGCAGACGCGCCGCCAGCACCTGGCGCGCGATCACGTCGAGGAAGGTCAGTCCAGGCTTGACCTCGACGAGCGACTTGGGGCCGGAGAGCCCCATCGTCGTCCCGAGCCCGCCGTTCAGCCGGATCATCACCGTCGGGCCGGGCGGCGCTTCAACGTCGTCGAGCTCGTCGAGCGACGGCACGCCGCTCACCGGCTCGAGCTCATCGCTGTCCACGACGCCGCGATCGCCTGCGGCCATCAGCCCGTACAGGCGGGCGAAGGCGCGCACGCCGACGTCCGAGACGCCCGCCGCCCGCATCTTCGCCTCTGCCGCGGCAAGCCCCGTCATCGCCCGGCCGGCGGCGGCGCCGTGCTGCGCCGCACGACGAGCTCCGGGGCGATCGCGAGCTGCTGGGGCGCCTGGCTTGAGCCGTCCATGACCTGGAGCAGCAGGCGCAGGCTGCCGCGCCCGACCTCGGCGAAGTTCTGGCGCACCGTGGTGAGCGGGGGCATGAAGTACTGCGCCTCGGGGATGTCGTCGAACCCGACCACGCTCACCTCGCGCGGGATCTCGCGCCCGTGCTCGTGCAGGGCGCGCAGCACGCCGAGGGCCATCTGATCGTTGGACACGAAGACCGCGGTCACGTCGGGCTCCTGCGCGAGTCGCAGCCCCAGCTGGTAACCCGAGCGCGGGCTCCAGTCCCCCATGAGGACCGGCGGGACCTCGGCACCTACGGCCTCGAGCGTCGTTCGCCAGCCCTCGAGGCGCTGTTGGGCCTCGAGGAAGTCGGGTGGACCCGCAACGTGCCAGACGGTGCGATGGCCGAGGTCGAGAAGGAGCTGGGTCGCGCTGACGGCGCCCGAGAGTTGGTCGACGGCGACCAGCGGCACGGAGTCCGGGCGGCCGGCCTCGACCGCCACGACCGGCACGCCGGTCGGCAGGTTCACGAGCGCCTCCGCCGCGCCCTCGTACGGCGTGATGACGAGGATGCCGTCGACGCCCTGCACGCGGAGGCGCTCGATGGCGCCGAGCAGCGAGGCGCGGTCCAGGGCGAGCAGACTGACGACGGTGATGAAGTAGCCGGCGGCGTGGGCCGCCTGCTCGATCGCGAACAGGGTTGACGCGGGCCCGTAGAGCG
>VAYD01000054.1:0-9747 GCA_005883905.1 Actinomycetota bacterium | reverse complement strand
TAGTCGAGCCGGTCCATGGCCGCCAGGACGCGCTGTCTCGTCTCCGGCCGGACGTGCGCGCTGCGGTTGATGACGCGCGAGACCGTCTGATGCGAGACGCCGGCGAGCTCTGCGACGTCGGCCATCACCGCCGGCCGCTGCCGGGGGGCGCGCGCGCCGTCGCTGTTCTGCGAGGAGGTCATGGAGCCAAGTGCCGGATGGGCGCTGGGAAGTATGCCTCAGATGCGCCGATCTCTGTTAGCGTTCACAATCGCAGCGCAGGGACAGCGGCGTGCGCCGCTCAGCCGACGTCGGCCAGATCGGGGAACAGGAGGCGTCGGATCCGCGTTGTTCCGCATTCCAGAGCCGGTCGGTCGGGCAGATTCCTCCTCCACGGCCGACCGGCTCGGAGCGCGCCAGGCTTGACACGGGGAAATGTGAGCGATAACAATCGCCCCCACTTGGAGAGACCGATGGAGGAGGGTCGTCTTGCGCTGTTCGCATTGTGATCACGCCGCTCGGAGCGAGGAGAAGGGAATCAGACGTGTCTGACCACGAACCGACCGATCGGCCGAACCCGGACGCTGTCGAAGAGGTGATCGAACGCCTCGAGTGGGCGGACGGCAAGCAGGACGACAGGCCGCACAAGCGCTGGCACGACGTGACTCGCCGGACGGCGCTGACGGGTGGCGCGGCGGGTGTCGCGGCGTTCATCCTCGAGGCCTGCGGCGGCGGCAAGAAGACGTCCTCGACCGGGACGTCGTCCGCCGCAGCGCAGGGCTCGCCCGCCTCCGGCATCTTCGGCTCGCAGCCGAAGATGCGGTTCACCTTCGTGAACCACGTCACGACCAACCCCTTCTTCGTGCCGACGAAGTACGGCGCGGAGGACGCGTGCAAGCTGCTCGGCTGCAGCTACCAGTGGACCGGCTCGCAGAGCAGCAACGTCAACGAGATGGTGAACGCGACCAACAGCGCGATCACCGCGGGAGCGGCGGGCATCGCGATCGCGCTCGTCGACCTCAAGGCGTTCAACAGCCCCACCGACAAGGCCCTCGCGAAGAACATCCCGGTCGTGGGCTACAACGCCGACGCGGCGGGCAACAACCGGCTCGCCTACATCGGCCAGGACCTGTTCGTGTCGGGCCAGGAGATGGGCAAGCGGATCGTGCAGCTCGTGCCGTCCGGCGACGTGGCGCTGTTCATCGCCACCCCTGGCTCGCTGAACATCCAACCGCGCATCGACGGCGCGATCGACTCGATCAAGAAGTCGGGCAAGCCGATCAAGTACCACACGATCGCCACGGGAGCTGCGGTGCCGAAGGAGCTCTCGACGATCGACGCCTACTGGCAGGGTCATCAGAACACAAAGGGCCTGTTCGCCGTGGACGGAGGCAGCACCGCATCCGTGGCCCAGGTCATGAAGAAGTACAGCCTGCCCGGCAAGGGCGTGAAAGCCGGCGGCTACGACCTCGACCCCAAGACCCAGGCGCTGCTGGCCGCAGGGCAGATCGACTTCACGATCGATCAGCAGCCCTATCTGCAGGGCTTCCTGCCCGTTCTCGAGCTCTACCTGATCAAGGCGTCGGGGACGCTGACCGGCCCGGCCGACGTCAACACCGGCCTGAAGTTCCTGGACAAGGGCACCATCGTCCCGTACAACGACACGAAGTCGCGGTACGAGGGCACGTCTTCGTCGGCGGGGGTCTCGAAGGGTTAGCTGTGGCGGTCGAGACCGGCAGCCAGCGTCCACCTGGCGAAACCGCGAACGAGGGTCCGGCGGCGAGCCGGACCCTCGCCTCGGGCGCGTGGACGCTCCTCAAGCGCTTCCTGACGCTGCGCGAAGGGAGCGTCATCGTCATCACGGTCCTCACGATCGTGTACTTCTCGGCCACCGTCGACAACTTCGCGACCAGCGCCAACTTCAAGACGCTGCTGCCGTACTTCGCTCCCGTCGCGATCCTCGCCGCAGGCGAGGTCTACCTGATGATCAACGGGGAGATCGACCTGTCGATCGGCGCCGTATACCTGTTCGCGCCGTTCATCTTCTACAAGATCAACAACGGCGGCGTACCGCTGATCGCGGCACTCATCCTCGCCCTGATGTGCTGCATGGCGGTGGGCCTGATCAACGGCGTGTTCACCGCCGTGGTCGGGATCAACTCGTTCATCGCGACGCTGGGCATGCTTCTCAGCCTCGAGGGGCTGACCCTGATCATCTCCCACGCCCAGCCGGTCGACACG
This sequence comes from Actinomycetota bacterium, assembly GCA_005883905.1. GTDB lineage: Bacteria > Actinomycetota > Thermoleophilia > Solirubrobacterales > Solirubrobacteraceae > AC-49. Next base: position 7,527 of record VAYD01000054.1, on the reverse strand, counting down.
CCCGGCACGAACGTCGTCGGGGGACTGACCACCTTCGCGCGCACCTTCGGCGGCGGCACCTACTCCGAGCTGATCTGGGCGCTCGTGGTCGTCGCCGTGCTGCAGGTCGTGCTCACATTGACGCGCTGGGGGGTCTACACCGTCGCCGTGGGCGGCAACCGGCTCGGCGCGGCCGAGGCCGGCATCAAGGTGCGGCTCGTCATCATCCGAAACTTCATGCTGTGCAGCACGTGCGCGGCGCTGGTCGGCGTGCTCGAGGCGGTGCGCACGAGCTCGGTCCAGCCCGACCCCGCCGGCGCCAACGAGGTGCTCTTCGACGGCATCTCCGCCGCAGTGATCGGCGGCACCCTGTTGGCCGGCGGCTCGGGCACCGTGGTGGGTGCGCTGATCGGCGCGCTGTTCCTCGGCGTCCTGCGCGATGGCCTGATCATCAAGGGCGTCAATGCCGACTACCTGAGCTTCTACCTGGGCCTGGCGATCATCATCGCGATGGCCGCAAACACCTACGTCGGACGAGTACGAAAGGGGTCGGGCGTTGGCTGAGAGCGGCATCAACGGCGAGCACGTCGTCGCCCCCACCGCGGCGTCCGACGACGTCCTGCGCGTCGAGCACATCAGCAAGCGCTTCGGCCCCGTGACCGCGCTGCGCGACATCAACATGCATCTCCGCAAGGGCGAGGTCCTCGGCCTGCTCGGCGACAACGGCGCGGGCAAGTCGACGCTGATCAAGACCATCTGCGGCTTCCAGAAAGCCGACAGCGGGCAGATGTTCCTCCACGGGCAGCCGTACGAGCCGCATAGCGTCGACCACGCGCGCAAGCTCGGGATCGACACCGTCTACCAGGACCTCGCCCTGGTGGATGAGCTGTCGGTCTTCCACAACATGTTCCTGCGGCGGGAGAAGGTGAAGAAGCCGCTGCCGTTCCTCTCCAACCGGGCGATGCGGTCGGAGGCGCGCGAGGCGCTCGACGACATCGGCGTCCGCATCCCGCGGCTCAACGTCCCGGTCGCGCGCCTGTCCGGCGGGCAGCGCCAGGCGATCGCCGTTGCCCGAACCGTGCACTCCGAGGCCAGCATCCTGCTCCTCGACGAGCCGCTCGCCGCGATGGGCGCCAAGGAGGGGGCGCTGATCCTCGATCTGATCCAGCGCCTGAAGGAGGAGGGCCGGGTCTCGATGATCATGGTGCTCCACAACTACGTCCACGTGCTGACCGCCTGCGACCGCGTCAACCTCATCCAGGACGGCGTGATCGCGCTCGACAAGCCGACCTCGGAGACCTCGGTCGAAGAGCTCACCGAGATCGTCGTGGAGGAGTACCGGCGAGCACGCCAAGCGGCCCGAGCTGCCGGCGGGTGAGCCGTGGCCGCGGGTCCGGAGTGCGTGATCGGCATCGATTTCGGGACCCTGTCGGGGCGCGCTGTCGTCGTGCGCGTCGAGGACGGCGAGGAGCTGGGGACGGCCGTCCACGAGTACGCCAACGGCGTCATCGACCGCTCGCTCCCCTCTGACGGCGCGCGACTGCCGCCCCAGTGGGCGCTCCAGGATCCCGAGGACTGGCTCGACGTCCTGCGCCGGGCGGTGCCGGCAGCCGTGGCGGACGCCGGCATCGCGCCCGGGCAGGTCGTCGGTGTCGGCACCGACTTCACCGCCTCCACCCCGCTGCCGGTGCTCGCCGACGGCACGCCGCTGTGCCGGCTGCCGGAGCTGGCCGGCCGGCCGCACGCGTGGCCCAAGCTGTGGAAGCACCACGCCGCGCAGCGCCAGGCCGACCGCATCAACGCGCTGGCGCGCGAGCGCGGGGAGCCGTGGCTGGCGCGCTACGGCGGGCTGATCTCCGCGGAGTGGGAGTTCGCCAAGGCGCTGCAGGTGCTCGAGGAGGACCCCGAGATCTACGCGCGCACGGACCGCTGGATCGAGGGCGCCGACTGGATCGTGTGGCAACTGTGCGGGCGCGAGACGCGCAACACGTGCACCGCCGGCTACAAGGCGATCCACCAGGACGGCCGCTACCCGTCCGAGGACTACCTGCGCGCGCTCGACGAGCGCTTCGCAGACTTCGTGGCCGCCAAGGTCGCGGCGCCGCTGTCGCCCCTGGGCGGGCGCGCCGGCGGCCTGACCGCCCGGGCCGCGGCGTGGACGGGGCTGCCGGAGGGCATCGCGATCGCCGTCGGCAACGTCGATGCGCACGTCACGGCGCCGGCCGCTCGCGCGATCCAGCCGGGCCAGATGCTCATGATCATGGGCACCTCGACGTGCCACGTGATGAACGCCGACGCGCTCGTCGAGGTGCCGGGCATGTGCGGGGTCGTGGACGGCGGGATCGTCCCCGGCCTGCGCGGGTACGAAGCCGGCCAGAGCGGAGTCGGCGACATCTTCGGCTGGCTCGTCGAACACGCGGTCCCTCCGCGCTACCACGACGAGGCACGCGCGAAGGGGCTCGGTGTGCACGAGTACCTCTCGCAGCTTGCGGCGGCGCAGGAGGTCGGCGCGCACGGCCTGGTCGCGCTGGACTGGAACAACGGCAACCGCTCGGTGCTCGTCGACCACGAGCTCAGCGGGCTGATCGTCGGGCTGACGCTCGCCACGCGCGCCGAGGACCTGTACCGCGCGCTCGTCGAGGCCACGGCATTCGGCACGCGCACGATCCTCGACACCTTCGCCGCCGCGGGCGTTCCGGTGACGGAGCTCTTCGCGGCGGGTGGGCTCGTCAAGAACCCGCTCGTCATGCAGATCTACGCCGACGTCACGCGGATGCCGCTGCACGTGATCGGCTCCGACCAGGGGCCTGCGCTGGGCTCCGCGATCCACGCGGCCGTCGCGGCGGGCGCGTACCCCGACATCTTCGCCGCCTCCGCGGCGATGGGTCGCGTCGCGCGCGACGCCTACGTTCCCGACGAAGGCCGCGCCGAGGCATACGAGCCGCTCTACGAGGACTACACGCGCCTGCACGACCACTTCGGGCGCGGCGGCGACGACGTGATGCACCGCCTGCGCCAGCCGCGGACGCGGGAGCTGGCACATGGATGAGGTCGGCGCCCTGCGGGGCGAGCTGTGCGCGCTGCACGCCGCGCTGCCGCGTCACGGGCTCGTGGCGTGGACGAGCGGCAACCTCTCCGCCCGCGTCCGCGGCGAAGAGCTGATGGTGATCAAGGCCAGCGGCGTTCCCTACGAGGAGCTGACGCCCGAGGCGATGGTGGTCTGCGACCTCGACGGCGCACTCGTGGACGGCGAGCTCTCCCCTTCGTCCGACGCCGCCACGCACGCCTTCGTCTATCGCCACCGCCCCGACGTCGGCGGCGTCGCGCACACGCACAGCCCATACGCCACCGCGTGGGCGGCACGCGGCGAGGCGATCCCGTGCGTGCTCACCGCGATCGCCGACGAGTTCGGCGGCGAGATCCCGATCGGCCCGTTCGCGCTCATCGGCGACGAGGAGATCGGGCGCGGCATCGTCGAGACGCTCGCCGGCCATCGCTCGCCGGCGGTGCTGATGCGCAGCCACGGCGTGTTCACGCTCGGCGCCGGGCCGCGCGACGCGATCAAGGCCGCCGTGATGTGCGAGGACGCCGCGCGCACCGTGCATCTCGCGCGCGCGCTCGGCGACCCGATCCCGTTGACGAGAGAGGACATCGATGCGCTCCACGACCGCTACCAGCGCGCCTACGGGCAGCGCTGAGGACATGCACGACCGGCCGCGAATCGCCCTGCTCGGGATCATGCAGGGCCTCTACGACGCGATGCTCCCTGGCATCGCCGAGCTCCAGGCCGGCTATGCGGCGGAGGTCGCGGCGGCATTGGAGAGCGTCGCCGACGTGCGTGTCGCCGCGCCGATCAAGGAGCGCGAGGACGCGGAGCGCGCGATGCGCGAGATCGCCGGCGAGCAGCTCGACGGCCTGCTCGTCGTGAACCTGACCTATGGCCCGGCGATGCGCGTGGCGCGCCTGCTGGCGGAGACGGCGCTGCCGATCTGCCTGGCCAACATCCAGCCGGTCCCGGCCGTCACGACGGAGTGGGACATGGCGGACCTCACCTACAACCAGGGGATCCACGGCGCCCAGGACACCGCCAACGCGATGGTGCGCGCGGGGCGGCCGTTCCACGTCGTGACAGACGACTGGCGCGCCGACTCGTTTCGGGATGCGATACGCCGCTGGGCGCACGCGGCAGCGGCCGTCACGCGCTGGCGGTCGCTCAAGGTCGCGGTGTTCGGCTACGCGATGAACGCGATGGGCGACATCCGCGTCGACGAGCACACGCTGTTGCGGATGCTCGGCCCGCAGATCGACGCGCTCGCTCCAGGCGCGCTGCACCGCGCGGCGACCGCGGCATCCGACGACGACGTACGCGCGCTCATCGCCGACGAGGACGCGCGCTTCGAGATCGACACGCGCCTCAGCCCCCAGGAGCGCGAGGACCACGCGCGCATGCAGCTGGGCCTCGAGCGGCTGCTGACCGACGGCGGCTACGGCGCGTACTCGACGCACTTCGACGCGATCGGGGAGGACGGCCGCTTCGCGCGCCTGCCGCTGGCGGCGGCGTCGAGCCTGATGGCCGCCGGCTACGGCTACGGCGCCGAGGGCGACGCCGTGACCGCCGCGCTGTTTTCCGCCGCGACCCAGCTGCTCGGCGAGACGCAGTTCACCGAGATGTACGCGATGGACTTCACCCGCGACGCGATCCTCATGAGCCACATGGGCGAAGGCAACTGGCGGCTTGCCCGCGACGACAGGCCCGTGCGGCTCATCAAGCGCCCGCTCGGGATCGGCGGGCTCGGCGATCCACCGACCTTCCTGTTCCAGTACCGGCCCGGACCGGCGACCCTCGCGACGCTCGCGCCGCTCGGCGGAGACCGCTTCCGCCTGGTCGTGAGCGAAGGCGAGGTGCTGGACACCGAAGAGCTGCCGGCGCTGGAGATGCCCTACGGCTTCTTCCGGCCCGACAGCGGCGTGCGGACATGCATGGACGCATGGCTGCGACTTGGCGGTCCCCACCACCAAGTCCTCAACCAAGGCCGCCAGACGGAGGCCTGGCGTGTCTTCTGCGACCTCGCCGGCTTGGAGCTCGCTGTGGCCTGAGCCGGCGCGTGCAACGTTCCACACCAACACCAAGGAGTTCCGAGCAATGCTCCACACGCTCTGGCGGGCACCGCGAGTCGCCCGCTGCACGATGCTCGTCATCCTCAGCCTCGCGCTCACCGTGACACCTGCCGCGGCCAAGCCTAAGACGCATCATGGCGGCGGCCTGAGTATCAGCAAGGAGTCCTTCGGCACGCTGCCCGACAGCACGCCGGTGGACCGCTACACCCTGCGCAACGCCAACGGCATGACGGTGAGGATCCTGACCTACGGCGGCATCATCCAGTCGCTGTCGGTGCCGGACAGGCGCGGGCGCTTCGACAACGTCACGCTCGGCTTCGCCGACCTCGCCGGCTACTTGAGCGACGCCTACGTGAAGTCCAACCCCTACTTCGGGGCGATCATCGGGCGCTACGGCAACCGCATCGGCGGCGCGCAGTTCACGCTCGACAACACGACCTACACGCTCGACGCGAACAACGGGCCCAACAGCCTCCACGGCGGCTTCAAGGGCTTCGACAAGTTCGTGTGGGACGCGCAAGAGGTGCCTGGCACAAGCACCGTCGGCCTGCGGCTGTCGCGCACGAGCCTGGCAGGCGAGGGCTGCGTGAACCCGCCGATCACCTGCACCGGGTATCCGGGCAACCTGCAGGTCTCGGTGCTGTTCACGCTGGACAACCAGAACCGGCTGCAGTTCGACTACACGGCGACCACCGACAAGTCGACGGTCGTCAACCTCACCAACCACTCCTACTGGAACCTGGCGGGTGAGGGGTCGGGCACGATCTACGACCACCTGCTCAAGCTCAACGCGAGCAGGTTCACGCCGGTCGACGCGGGGCTCATCCCGACCGGTGAGCTCAGGCCGGTGGCCGGGACGCCGTTCGACTTCACGACGTTCCACGCGATCGGCGAGCGGATCCGCGGCAACGACCAGCAGCTCGTGTATGGGCGCGGGTACGACCACAACTTCGTGCTCGACGCCCCGAGCCATCCGGGCTTGAACCAGGCGGCCCAGCTCTTCGACCCGGGGAGCGGCCGCAAGCTCACGATCCTGACCACGGAGCCGGGGATCCAGTTCTACTCCGGCAACTTCCTGGACGGGACGCTCTACGGCACGAGCGGCCGGCAGTACCGCCAGGGCGACGGGCTGGCGCTGGAGACCCAGCACTTCCCCGACTCGCCGAACAAGCCGGCGTTCCCGTCGACCCGGCTCGATCCGGGCCAGACGTACCGGACGACGACCGTCTACGCCTTCTCCGCGACGGGCCACCACTACGGGCTGACGAAGCGGCGCAAGCACTGACCTCGAAGGCGGTCCGTGGGCGGCGAGTGTCGTCGCCCACGGCCGCCGCCGTTCAGTGCAGGACCCAGCCGCCGTCGACGACGATCGTCTGGCCGCTGATGAACGACGCGGCGTCGCTCGCCAGGAACGCCGCCAGCTCGGCCACGTCCCGCGGGCGCCCGCGGCGCTTGATGCTCTGGTGCTCGAGCACATAGCGGTCGTAGGCCGCGAGGTCGGGATGGATCTTCTCGGCGTCGGTCGGGATCGCCCCAGGGGCGATCGCGTTCACCGTCACGCCGTCCGGCCCGAGCTCGCGCGCGAGCGCGCGCGTGAATCCGACCACGGCGCCTTTCGACGTCACGTACGCGAGCAGCTCGTCGGAGCCCTTGAGGAACGTGATCGACGAGATGTTGATCACGCGGCCGTGGCCGCTCGCGCGCAGGCCCCCGGCGAACGCGCGCGCGCACAGGAAGCACGCCCTGGCGTTGACGGCGAGCACCTCGTCCCACTCGGCGGTCGGTACCTCGTCCCAGGGGCGGCGCGGGTAGATCGCGGCGTTGTTGACAAGGATGCCGGGCGGGCCGAGGCGCTCCTCCACGCCCGCGGCCATCGCGCGCACCGAGTCCTCGTCGCCGACGTCGGCGGTCACCGGAACGACGCGCGCGCCACGGGCGGACAGCTCCTGGGCCAGCCGCTCGATCCCGTCGGGCCGCCGGTCGACTGCCGCGACCGCCGCCCCGGCCTGCGCGAGCGCCGAGCAGATCGCGCCACCGAGGCCCCCGCCGGCACCTGTCACCACGGCGACGCGCTGCGTCAGCGAGGTCATCAGCTACCCCGCGACGGTCCGCGCGCTGCCGGGTTGGTCGAGGCCCCAGCTGACGATCCGCTCGGGATGGATCCGGATCAACGGAGTTGGCAGCGTGATCGCCTCGGCGCGCCCGCGGACCTCGACCGCCCGCGGATGCCACGGGTCTGTGGTCTTGACGTCGTCGATCACGATCGCAGCCCGCCCGGTGCGAGCCGCGTCGCGGAACTTCTTCGACCGTTCCAGCTCGCGGCCGCCGACGTCGATCGTGTCGCGCGCCGCGTTGTAGATCCATCCGACCGGGACGACGTGCGGCGTGCCATCCGCGCCGACCGTGGCGATCCGCCCGAGCTGCCTCCCG
>VAYD01000359.1:4775-6159 GCA_005883905.1 Actinomycetota bacterium | reverse complement strand
GGTGCTCGACCTGATGCACGCCGGAGCGGTGACCGATGGCGAGCCGTCGGGCATGGTCACGAGCGGAGGCACGGGCTCGATCCTGCACGCCGTTCTCGCCTACCGCGACCACGCGCGCGCGCAGCGTGGGATCACGCAGCCGAACTTCGTCAAGCCCGAGACCGGCCATCCGGCGTTCGACAAGGCGTGCGAGCTGTTCGGCGTCGAGCTGCGGCGGGCGCCGGTGAACTCGGAGACGACCACCGTCGAGACGGCGGCTGTCGACGAGCTGATCGACGACGAGACGATCGCCATCCTCGGGTCAGCCTGCAACTACGGCTACGGGACGATCGACCCTATCGCCGAGCTCGGAGAGCTGGCGCTCACCCGCGAGGTCGGGCTCCACGTCGACTCGTGCCTGGGCGGGTTCATCCTGCCCTTCGGCGAGGAGCTGGGCGTCGAGGCGATCCCGCCATTCGACTTCCGCGTCGAAGGCGTGACGAGCATCTCAGCGGACACGCACAAGTACGGCTACTCCCTGAAGGGCACGTCCACGCTCCTGTTCCGCGACCGTGCGCTGCGCAACGCCGCGTACTTCTTCCTGCCCGACTGGTCGGGCGGCAAGTACTTCTCGCCCGGGATGGACGGCTCGCGCTCCGACGGGCTGCTGGCCGCGACATGGGCGTCGATGATCGTCAACGGGCGCGAGGGCTACCGGCGCTACGCGGAGCAGATCTTCACCACGTCGGCGGCGATGCAGGACGCCGTGCGCTCGCACCCCGAGCTGCGCCTGCTGGGCGAGCCGACGTTCCTGTTCGCGTTCACGTCCGACGAGTTCGACATCTACCACGTCAACGACCGCATGAAGGAGCGGGGCTGGCGCTTCAACGGGCTGCAGTACCCCAACGCGCTGCACATGGCGGTCACGCGGCCGCAGACGCAGCCGGGCGTCGTGGATGCATTCGCCGCCGATCTCGCCGACGCGGTCGCGTACGCCCGCGCGCACGCCGACGAGCCACCCGTGTCGGCTGCGATCTACGGTGGCGTGCCGGGAGGCATGACGCTCGAGGCCGAGGAGTTCATGCGCGCGACGATGGCTCAGCTCCTCGACGCGATGCAGGGCGTCCCGGCGTGAGACTGAGGGGACAGTCCCCTCAGTCTCAATACGCACTGGCCATCGATCTCGGAACGGGTGGCCCCAAGGTCGGGCTGGTGTCGCTCGCCGGCCGCATCGCGTGGCGCGAGCACCTGCCGGTGCCCACGATCCGCGGCCCCGACGGCGCGGTCGAGCAGGACGCCGACGAGTGGTGGCAGCTGATCCGGGGCGCCGCGCGGCGCGGCCTGGGTGCCGGCGCCGTCAGCGCCGAGGACGTCGTCGCCGTTGCGGTGACCGGGCAGTGGGCGA
>VAYD01000359.1:4143-4763 GCA_005883905.1 Actinomycetota bacterium | reverse complement strand
CGAGCACGGGATCCCGGTGGCACCGTGCGTCATGTGGATGGACACACGCGGGCACGCGCACAGCCGCGCGCTCATCGGCGGGCGCGTGGCCGGCTACAACGCCCGCAGGGCGCTGACCTGGGTTCGCCGCAGCGGCGGCGTCCCTTCCCCCACCGGCTCGGACCCGATCAGTCATCTGCTCTACCTCGAGCGCGACTGCGCGGAGGTCGCGAGCGCCGCGCGCTGGTTCCTCGAGCCGGTCGACTACCTCACGATGCGCTTCACCGGCCGCGCGGCGGCGTCGCCTGCCTCGATGCTCTCCGTGTGGCTCACCGACAACCGCCACATCGACGGGCGGCCGGAATACGACGCCGTGCTGGTCTCGATGGCGGGGATCGACAGGACGAAGCTCCCGCCGCTGCAGCCGACCGGCTCCCTCATCGGACCTGTCCGGTCCGACGTCGCGGCTGATATCGGGCTGCCCGGCGACGTGCAAGTGATCACCGGCGTGCCGGACCTGCACGCGGCGACCGTCGGGACGGGCGCGCTGGAGCGGCACGCGGCGCACCTGGCGATCAGCACCTCGGGCTGGATCTCCTGTCCGGTCGACCGCAAGAAGACCGACACGCGCCATGCGATGG
>VAYD01000359.1:1096-4122 GCA_005883905.1 Actinomycetota bacterium | reverse complement strand
GGGCGCGCAACCAGCTCTTCGACGAGCCTCCGTCCTACGAAGACCTCTTCGCACTCGCGGCGGGGGCCGATCCCGGGAGCGGCGGCGTGGTCTACACCCCCTGGCCGGAGGGCACGCGCTCGCCCGTGGAGGATCGCCGGGCGCGAGCCGGCTGGCACAACGTCCCGCTGGCCACGACCCGGGCCGAGCTCGTGCGCGCCGTGCTCGAGGGGGTCGCGTGCCACGCGGCGTGGCTCCACTATGCCGTCGAGCGGTTCGTCGGAGAGCGCGTGGAGCCGATTCGGATCCTGGGCGGCGGGGCCCAGTCGGATCTCTGGTGCCAAATCACAGCCGACGTGCTGGGGCGCAGGATCGAGCGCGTCGCGGACCCCGCCGACGCTGTGCTGCGCGGCGCCGCGCTCCTTGCCGGCGTCGGGCTGGGTGCCATCGCACGGCAGGACGTTGCGGCGCTGGTCGAGGTGGACCGCGACTTCGAGCCCGATCCTGCGACGAGCGACGTCTACGCGCGCCTGCGCGCCGAGCTGCCGCGCCTGCACCGCGCCCAGCGGGGCCTGTCGTCGAGGCTCGCCGGCCGCTGATCGCCGCTACGCTTCGTGGCGACGCGGACGTAGCTCAGTTGGTAGAGCGTCGGCTTCCCAAGCCGAAGGTCGCGGGTTCGAAGCCCGTCGTCCGCTTCACGAAAGCCCCGCTACGACGCGGTTTTTCGTTGCCGGGAGCGTAGCTGAAGCGAGCGTGTCCCAAAATCGGTCCCGCGGCACCCAGAACTACCGGGCAGCACGCGGCAGCTAAGGCCCCGTCGGCGTGGGGCGCCAAGTCCGCCGCGGGTTGAGCCCGGGCCGAGCGACCGCAATCCCCGGGGGCTTGCGGCCCGAGCTTCGGCCTTCCGCTCCTTTCAGCCGATCACTCGAGTTGTCGAGCCGCGGGTCACCGTCCGCTGACCTGCTGTCGGCTCTGCGGACCTAGAGACGGCCGCCGCGCCTGCGCCCGTGCCAGCCGACGAAATGATCGTTCCCTGATACACGCACGGTCCGGCCGTGCCGTTCGCGATGTCGGCATGAACAATGAACGTGGTCGTGTTCGCAAAGCCTGAACCCGCGACGTGGAAGGTCACGCCATTCGGCTCAGTTGCTGCGGTGTCCGTCGTATCAGCGTTGTTCGCGACGTTCTCGAACTCCGTGTACGCACCCGCGCGCTCCTGAACGACGTATTGGCTGCCACCCGAGGTGTTCTTGTAGTCGAAAGCGATGCTGGTGAAGCCACACGAAGCTCGAACGACGCCGACACCCGGAAGCGATATGACGTCGTGGAGGCCCAAATTGACATCGGTCGCGATGAGAGCGTTCACAGCCGCGTTTCCGCGTGCGAAGGCGGTCGAATCCAACCCGTCGAGCTTGTCCGAGTCTGCGACCTTGGTGGCGCTCCGATAGAAGCCTGTTGAGTCGGTGCCGTCGAGCTTGTCGGCGTTCGCTGCGTTGGCGGCGTTCGCTGCATTCTGCGCGCTGTCCGCGGCCGTCGCGTGCGCAGCGTTGTCCGCAGCCGTCGCGTGCGCAGCATTGTCCGCAGCGGCGGCTGATGGGACCTGGCCGAGGCTCGATTCGAGAATGTCGGCGCCCTGAACGCTGTTGTCCGCGATCTTCGCGCCGTTGACCGCGTTGTTGCGGATCTTCGTGCGGCTGACCGCATTCTTCTTCAGCTGCTTCGTACCGACGCTGTTCTTCGGCAGCGAGACGGCGGCGTATGACACCCCTCCGATCGCCACGAACAACGCCAGGTATCCGACAAGCTGTTGCCGGACATGTAGACCAACTCGATGGAACATGGAGCCTCCCGTGGGTAACGATCCGTCGAACCGACCCTCCCACGGCACCGACCGTACGGTCAACCCGCCTGCAACCAACCGCTACGACCCAGACGTCTGCAGCGGCGTTGTGAACCGGTCGTGCTCCTTGTGATCACAGAGGCCCCGGGCGGTTGAGGCGCAGGTCACCGTCCTTGAGCTCGACCGTCGGCAACGGGCCATGCGACGACCCAAAGACCTTGTAGAGGACGCGATCGAACTCGCGCGCGACCTGGAACGGGAGGCCGCCCGGCTGGTGCAGCTTCCAGACGGCGCACGGCTCGGCGTCGGAGCCGCTCGCTTTCAGGATCGCGTTGACGGCGCGGCGGGCCGCCTCGTTGGCGGCCTCCATCGTCGCCAGGTCCGTGTAGGTCTGCACGTAGTCCGAGGCCAGGAACAGGTTCTCGACGTCGGGCAACTCGGCCGGCGGCCGGTGCGTCCACGAGCCCTTCGTGTTGACCAGCAGCGGCTCGAGGTTGGTCGCATCGGTCGGGTTGGGCGCGACGACGTCCGGGTCCAGGAACCAGGCGAGACGATTGGCGTCGGCGAGGACCTCGGTCCCGTCGTTGAGGGCCGCCTTGAGCTGCGCCCAGACCTCCTCGGCGATCTCCTCCTTAGTGCACTGCCGCGCGACCTTGCCCTTCGCCGCGAACTCGCCCGGTGTCTCCCAGTCGGAGACGTCGATCGACAGCAGGCCGCCGACCTCGCCATCGCCCATCGCGTGCAGGTCGAACTGCGGCCAGAACTGGCGCTGCGATATCGACGTAAGCGCCCACGCCGAGTCGATGTAGATCGTGTGGCCGTGCACGAGCGGCACGTCGCGGCGCAGGTAGAACATGATCCCGTTCATCCAGCGCACCTGGAGCGCGTCGAGGCCGGCCAGCAGCGGGCTGTGGCGCCTGAGTTCGTCCATCGCGATGCGCTCGCGCAACACCTCCACCGGCACGGCCGCGACGTAGTAGTCGGCCTGGTCGCTGAACCCGGCACCCGAAATGCCCGTCACACGTCCGTGCTCGCTCTCGATCGCCTCGACCGCCGCGCCCAGGCGCAGCTCGACGCCGAGCCCCTCGAGCTCCGTGACCCACGGCGTGATCCACACATCGCTGGTCGGCCCGTTGAGCACCCGGTCGGCATTGGCGCCGGGCGTCGAGAGGTCCTGCAGCAGCGCCAGCAGGATCGACCCGCCCGT
>VAYD01000359.1:0-1044 GCA_005883905.1 Actinomycetota bacterium | reverse complement strand
CGGTGAGCGCCGCTCGGCGCCTGAGAACTCCCACCAGCTCTGGTTCTCGTACTGGCCGAACTTGCGCGCATCGCAGGCCGACAGCAGATCGCTGAGCAGCCTCACGAAGTGCGCCTGGTCCTCGAGCGGGATGCCAAGGTGCGTCGAGACCTCCAGTACGAAGCGCATCACCGCCTCCCAGTCGCCGACGCTCTCGGGGAAGTGGGCCGGCGCGAGGAGCTCATTCGCCTGGCCCTCGCGCGCCATCTGGATCTGCGTCGAGGCGATCAGGTTGTCGAAGACGCCGTGGACGTTGTTCCCATACGGGATCCGGGCCATCGTGTCGGGCAGGTGGCGGTAGAACCCGGGGAAGAAGCGGAACCCGTGCTCCCCCGGTAGCGCGCGGCGCCCGCCGGTCCCGGGGATCGCGTCGATGCTGCGCGCCTTGCCGCCCGCGACGTCGCGCTGCTCGTAGACGACGACGTCGAAGTCGCGCAGCGCCAGCTCATGCGCGGCGCTGAGCCCTCCGACGCCTCCACCGATGACGACGACTTTCACCCCGGCGTGAACTTCACCAGATCCTTCATCGTGAAGTCGCCCGCGGGTCGCCCGCGGCAGGAACGGCTTCCGGTCAGCACTCCTTACGGCTTGGTGAACGCAGCCGGCGGCCGCGTAAGTGTGGCGGCGCCTGCGATGCCGATCTCGATGACGGACCGCTGCAAGCGGGCTCCGTCTCAAACCCCAAACCACTCTCACAAGGAGGGCGTTTTGCGCGTCTCTTCCCGCGTCCTGGCCCGCCGGGTCCTCAGTCCGGCTCTGCTGGGCCTCGTCGGCATCGCAGCCACTGTGGCTCCGGCAGCCGCCTCTGCCTCGGACGGCTCCGGCGCTGCCAATCACGTCTATGTCAACGACGGCACCGCCGGCTCCAACACCATCGCGGCCTTCGACCGGCACGCCGACGGCAGCCTCACCCCCGCCCCTGGCTCGCCGTTCAAGGCGGGCGGCCCCGGCACCGGCACCGGGCTGGCCTCCCAGGGCGCCGTGCAGGTCTCGCCTGATGGCCGT
>VAYD01000358.1 GCA_005883905.1 Actinomycetota bacterium | reverse complement strand
GGCACGACGTCGCGCACGATCCGCTACTACGAGGAGATCGGGCTGCTCGGCAGCGCCGGCGAGCGCGAGTCGGGCAAGCACCGCACCTACACCGAGCAGGACGTCGAGCGCCTGCGCGACGCGCTGCGGCTCAGGGACCTGCTCGGCCTGTCGCTGGACGAGCTGCGCGAGCTGCTCGAGGCGCAGGACGCGCGCGCGGCGCTGCGCGACGAGTGGCACCGCGGCGACCCGGCACCGGAGCGGCGCGCGGCGATCCTCAAGGAGTCCGCGCGGCACCTCGACCGCCAGCTCGAGCTCGTCGCGCGCCGGCGTGAGCAGATCGAGGAGCTCGAGTCCGAGCTGTCCGAGCGGCGCGAGCGCGTGCGCGCGCTACTGACCGAGTTCCCGCAGCCGGTCTAGCGTCTTGGCCACGCGCCGCTCGCGCGTCTCGTCGCGCTTGGCCTCGGCCGCGGCGAGCGCCTCGCTGTCGGCGGCGAGGGCGGCCGCCAGCGCGGGCGGCAGCTCGACCTCGCGCGGCTTGGTGTCGAGCTCGAGCTCCAGGTCGACCGAGTCGCCGGCCTCGGCGCGCGCGCCCTCGCGGACCTCGCGGTTCAGCCCGAGCAGGAACTCGCCGCCCATGCGCACGACCGAGGTGCGCCAGGTGTGGCCGTTGACCGTCGCGACGACCGGGAAGCGCTTGGCGCCCTCGCCGACGGTCGCGACCTGCTCGTCGGTGAGGACGACGGCTGCGGCCTGGCCGCGCGGGACGAGCGTTGCCCTCGTGCTGAGCGAACCCATGTTCCGCGATGCTTGCACGATGCACGAGACGACCGAGCAGCTGGAGGCGCTGCAGGCGCTGATCGACCGCAGCTACGCTGCCGCCGGGGAGCACACACTGCGCATCCACACGCCCGAGCGCCGGCTGACGGCCGAGCAGGTCTGCGAACGGCTGCACGGGATGAGCCTGCTCGCACTCGCCACCGTCTCGTCGGCCGGCCGCCCGGTCGTCGGGCCGGTCGACGGGATCTTCTTCCATGGCGCGTTTCACTTCGGCTCGTCGCCGGATTCCGTGCGCGCGCGCCACATCGCGGCGCGGCCCTGGGTGAGCGCGACGCACCTGCCCGGCGAGGAGCTCGCGGTCACCGTGCACGGACGCGCCGAGCAGGTCGACGTCCGGTCCGGCCCGTTCCGCCGGCAACTGCTGGAGATCTACGTCCCGCGCTACGGCGAGTCGTGGGCGGACATGCTCGAGTCGGGCGCAATGTACTGGCGGATCGACGCCGAGCGGATGTTTACGTTCTCGATGCCATGAGCGCGATGCGACAGACCATGGAGGCGCAGCCCGGCGAGCTGCGCCGGATCCTCTCCGATCCCGGCCCGGCCGAGCGCGCTGCCGACCGGCTCGCCGGCCGCGGGATCCTGCTGATCGGCGTCGGCACGAGCTGGCACGCGGCGCACCACGGCGCGTGGTTCCTGCGCGCGGCCGGGATCGACGCGTCCGCGCTGCACGCCGCCGACGCCGCGCCCTACGAGGAGCGGATCGACACGGACGACGGCGTGATCGTGCTCAGCCACACGGCGCACACGGGCTACTCGATGCAGATGCTCGAGCGAGCCCGCGGCGCGGGCGCAGCCGTCGTGCACGTCTCGGGCATCGGCAACGGGGGCGACGTCGAGACCGTGGCGCCCGAGCAGTCCTACGCCTACACCGCCAGCCACACGGGCGCGCTGCTGCGGCTCGCCCAGATCGCCGGCGTGCTCGGCGCGCAGCTCGGCGATCTCGGCGCCGTCCCCGACAGCGTCGCCGCCGTGCTCGGCCGGCCCGGCCCGCTCGTCGCGGTGCCGCGGCGCCTGGTCGAGCTGATCGGCGCCGGGCCGAACGCGTGGACAGCGCAGGAGGGCTCGCTCAAGATCCGCGAGGCGTCCTACCTCGCGGCCGAAGGCCTGTCGGCGGAGCAGTTCTTCCACGGGCCGAGCGTGGCGCTCGACGAACAGGACACGCTGGTCGTGCTCGACGGCGGCGGCCCGGCCGCCGCGCGGACGGAGGCGATCGCGCGCGCCGTGGAGGCCACCAGCGCGCGGGTCATGCGCTTCGCCGAGCGCGACCTCGGCGAGGCGTTGTCCGTGTTCCCGCTCACCGTGGTGGTGCAGCGAATCGCGTTGGAGCTCGCCGAGGCGCGCGGCGTCAGCCCGGACCGCTTCCGCTACGAGGAGGACCCGGCGCGCCAGGCGGCGTTCGAGGGAGTTGGGTTCTAGGCCAGATGCTCGTCGAGCCACGCGAGCGTGCGTGACCATGCGTCGCGCGCGCTCGGCTCGTGGTAGGCCGCGCGGGCGTCGCAGTGGAAGCCGTGGCCGGCGTCTGGGTAGCGCACGATCTCGGTCTCGACGGGTGCCTTCCCCACTGCCTCGCGCAGCTGCTCGACCTGCTCGACCGGGATGCCCTTGTCCTGGTCGCCGTAGAGGCCGAGCCATGGCGTCTTGATCTCCGGCGCGAGATCCTTCAGCGCCGGCGCGCCGAAGCGGCCCTCCGCGATCCCACCGCCGTAGAAGGTGACCGCGGCGCCGAGGCTGTGGTCGTGCGCCTGGAGGAACGCAACGTTCCCGCCCATGCAGAACCCGACGACAGCGATGCGCGCGTCGTCGATGCCGTCATCGTGCAGGTGCGCGTACGCGACGCCGAGATCGTCGGCGATGCCCTGCAGGGTGAGCTTGCGGACGTGCCCCATCGCCGACTCCATGTCTTCGTAGGGGATGATCGGGTCGCCCTCGCGATGGAAGAGGTGCGGTACGACGGCGCGGTAGCCCTCGGCGGCGAAGCGCTGCGCGACGTCCTTGATGTGGTCGTTGACGCCGAACGCCTCCTGGATCACGACGACGGCGCCCTTGGGGACGCCCTGCTCAGCGGCTTCGAAGATCGGCGTGTCGGTCAGGGTCATCGGCGCCGGGCGCCCGGCTCCAGCGCGGGGTTCGACCAGCCCATGTCGACCGGGTTGACTGTGCGGCCCGGGGGCACGATCTCGTCGATGCGGTCGAGCACGTCGTCGCCGAGCTCGACGTCGGCGGCGGCGAGCTGCGACTCGAGCTGCTCGAGCGTCCGCGGCCCGATGATCGCCGAGGTCACCGCCGGGTGGTTGATCACGAACGCGAGCGCCATGTGGATCAGGCTCATCCCGGACTCCTCGGCGAGCACGGCGAGCGCGTCGGCGGCCTCGAGCTTGGTCGAAGCGGCCGGGGATCCGTTGCGCGCGCGTCGACTGCGGCGTCTCGGCGCCCTTGCGCCACTTGCCGCTCAGCCAGCCGCCGGCCAGCGGCGACCACGGGATCACGCCCATGCCGTGCTCGAGCGCGGTCGGCAGCACGTCGTTCTCGATGTGGCGGACGAGCAGGCTGTAGGGCGGCTGCTCGGTGACGAACCGCTGGTAGCCGCGCTCGCGGGCGATCCACTGCGCCTTGACGATCTGCGCCGCCGGATAGGTCGAGCTGCCGATGTAGCGGATCTTGCCCTGCGCGACGAGGTCGGTCAGCGCGCCGAGCGTCTCGTCATGGTCGGTCCACGGGTCCCATCGGTGGACCTGGTAGAGGTCGATCCAGTCGGTCTGCAGCCGCTTGAGCGAAGCCTCGACCTCGCGGAAGACCCAACGGCGGCTGTTGCCGGACTCGTTGGGGGCGTCGCCCATCGTGCCGTGGAACTTCGTTGCGAGCACGATGTCGTTGCGCTTGCCCTTGATCGCCTTGCCGACGATCTCCTCCGACTCGCCGCGGCTGTAGACGTCGGCGGTGTCGATGAAGTTGATCCCGGCCTCGAGCGCGCGCTCGATGATCCGATTGGACTCCTGGTGGTCCTTGTTGCCCCAGTCGCCGAACATCATGGCGCCCAGGCACAGCGGTGAGACCTGGACGCCGGTGCGCCCGAGGGTGCGATGCGTCATGTCCTGCACGCTACCGAGCCGCGGCGCGCGGCCTGCGAAGCTGGCGGGTATGAGCGCCTACAAAGTCGTGAACCTGATGGAGATCGAGAACAGCGTGGGCGACCGCGCGCCCGGACTGGAGGGCCGCATGGCTCGCAAGCACCTCGAGTCGCGTGACCTCGGCGTCAGCCACTGGCGCTACACGCCGAACTTCCGCGCCCCGGCCAGCCACCGCCACGGCGAGCAGGAGGAGGCGTACATCGTGGTGTCCGGCTCCGGCCGCGTGCGCCTCGGCGACGAGATCGTCGACCTTCACCTGTGGGACGTCGTCCGTGTCGCGCCGGAGGTCGTGCGCGGGTTCGAGTCCGGGCCCGACGGCCTCGAGCTGATCGCCGTCGGCGGCCCCCGGCCCGAGGAGGGCGACGGCGAGCTCGCGGATGACCCCTGGCCTGAGCAGGACTAGACGTGCGGCTCTTCGCCGGCGCGCAGCGCGGTTCGTGTGCGATGGCGCCGGCGTTGGATGCCGGTCAGCGAGGGAGAAGGTTGAGCCGCCTAGCGTGAGGTGGGCCCCCAAAACCGCGATAGTCGCGGTTCTCGGGGCCCACGGCCGCTGCCGGCCGCCACGCCACCGCGGGATCAAAGCCGGACCGCTCACCACTACGGCCGATCCATCCTTCCCGCCGTCAGCCGAGCGGTGTCGTGCGCGCTAGACGTGCGGCTCTTCGCCCGCGCGCACCCGTACGACGCCGAGGGCGAGCGCGCGCCTGAGGCAGTCAAGCCGGGCATGGCGCCCCTCTGCCTCGAAGACGAGCCGCTCCGCGTCGTCGTAGAGCGCCCAGCCGCTCGCGGTGCTCTGCAGCGTCAGGCTGGGGACCGTCCGCCGCACCCCCGCGAACACGCGAGGGTGCGGCATGCGAACGTGGACGGCGGCGGACATGGCGACAATCGTCGCGCCCGTTGCTCAGCGCCGGCTAAGGCGAGGCTCAGGATTTCCTTAGGGCGAACGTTCGTCCACATTGGGTCGCGCCGCGGCGTAGGCTGCGCGCGCCCCGGTCCGGTGTCCGACGTCCCCGCACCCAAACCAGGCGACTACCTCCGTCGCAACCTGGAGCGCCTGCGCTCCCGGCGTGGCGACGCGCCACCGTCCGCGTACGAGCTCGCACTCGAGAAGGGAGCGGCTGGCGAGCTCGAGTTCGGGATGACCCTGGACCAAGCCGCAGCTGTTCGAGGCGGATGCTGGGTGCTGCACGGACTCGTCCTCGCGGGGAAACGCGCCGACATCGACCACCTCGTGATCGGCCCCGCCGGCGTGACCGCGATCGACTCGAAGGCGTGGAGCGGCCGCGTCTGGGCCGGCAGGATCGGCCTCGGTCGCGGCGGGCGCGCGTACCCGACCGAGATCGACGGAATGAGCCGGCAGATCAACCGCGTTCACACCCGGCTGGCGCAGCACGGTCGAGACAACGTGCGGGTCGAGGGGGTGTTGTGCCTCGTCAACCAGAACGCGGGCATCCCGTCGAACGGCCTTGCGGAGATCCGCGGCATCGGGGTCGGACACCCGCGGGCCGTGATCGATCATGCCCTGCGGAGCGGGCCGTGCGACACCGCGACCATCGAGATCGTCGCCCGCCTGCTGAGCGATGCATTCGTCGTGAACGGTGGAGCTCAGGCGCCGACGGAGCGGACCGAAGCTCCGATCCGCCAGATGGCATCCAGTCGCCGGCGCAACCGGCGAATCCCGCGCGTCGCCCGCCCTCTCGCCCGTGCCGCGCTCGTTGCCATGCTCGCGCTCGCCGCACTAGCGGCACTCGTCACCGGCTTCGATACGTCCGCCGATCGCCTCGCGAAGCCCTATCGGGCGTTCTCGCACAGGGACCTCGTGGCTCGCGAGGCGTCCTACCGGCAGATCGCGCGCACGCGGGCACGCGGACACGTCCAGCTCCTACGCATCCGGACGGCCGCGGACGTCGTCCTCGTCTACCGCGGCGCCAGGCGCTGCCGGGTCGCCATCCACGTGTCGCGCGCCGCGCCAGTACTGGGAGGAGGCAAGCCGACCCTCGTCCGCAGCAGCGGCTGCAAGCGCCACAGCTGATAGGTCCGTAAAGTCCGGCTTGGGGATCGACCCTTCTCGGCGGTGGCGGTGAGGGTCTTTCTCTTTTGTGTCTTTGAGGAGAGGGGTTGTCTTGGACCTGTTGCGCAGAG
>VAYD01000357.1:3107-3503 GCA_005883905.1 Actinomycetota bacterium | reverse complement strand
CGGGATGCGCGCGCGCCGCGAGGTCCTCGGCGACGCCCACGTCGACCGCGCGATCGAGAATACGACGAACTTCACCGTGGCCTTCCAGGACTTCATCACCCGTTACGCGTGGGGCTCGGTCTGGACGCGCGACGGCCTCGACCGCCGCACGCGCAGCGCGATCACGCTTGCCGTCCTGACCGCGCTCGGGCGCGAGAACGAACTCGCCATGCACGTACGGGCCGCCCGCACGAACGGGCTGACAGCGGCGGAGATCTCCGAGGTTCTGATGCACACGGCCGTATACGCGGGCGTCCCGGCAGCGAACGCAGCATTCTCGATCGCGCAGCGCGTGCTCGCCGAGGGGGACACAGGCACGTGAGGACTTGCCCCGCCCTCCGTCTTCGTCACACGCGT
>VAYD01000357.1:0-3035 GCA_005883905.1 Actinomycetota bacterium | reverse complement strand
GAATTGCGCAGGACGTACAGGGTGACGTCGCAGCTGCGTGGGTAGTACGCCACGTCGGCGTGGGGGACGGGTGGGACGTCGTGATCGCCGAATCCGATGAAGACGTTGCAGTCGAGCTCGGCGGCGAACCGCGCGCTGTGGCCTGCCAGCAGCGCCTCGACGTAGGCCTGGCGCGGCCACGGGCTCGCCTCGGCATCGTCCGCCGCGATCACCGCCGCCGGAACGTCGGGATCATGGAGCCAGGCGTGATGAGGCTCGCGCGGGGCGGACGCGTAGATGTCGTCCCACGTGTCGGCGAAGAACGCCTTCGCCTGCTCGATGGCGGTCTCTCGCACGCGCTCCTCGTCGACGTCGTCGCGCTCGACGGCGCCGACGGCGGCGACCGAGACCTCCTTCTGCCCGTGCGTGAACCCGAGCAGCGCCACCGCGTCGTAGCAGCGATGTCGCGCCTGGGTCACGACGGTCAGGCAGGCGCCGAGCGAATGACCAACGCCGATGACCGGTACGCCCGGGAGCGGCCGGCCGCCGAATGCGGGGGCCCCCTCCGCCAGCATCGTGCTGATCTGCGTCACGAAGGATGCGGCCGCGGCGCTCATCGTCTCGAACGTGACCGTGTCCCCATCTACGGGCTTGCTGCTCGCCCCGACGCCGAGATGGTCCGCGGCAACAACGACGAATCCCCTGGCGGTCATGTGGTCAGCGAAGCTGTAGCCGGGATGCCCGGGGATCTGCATGTCCCAGTAGGCGCGCGCATACGAACCGCCCGGCCAACAGATCAACACCGCACGCGCGCGTGTGCCCTCGGGACGCGGGAGATGGACGGTTGACGCCAGGACCGACGGCTTCTCGAACGGCAACGCGGCCGACACATCGAGATCCAGCTCACGTGTCAGATCCTCAATCAAACTCAGTTCAATATATCGTAGAGCTATGACGATCGACGTGGGGATCGTCCTGCGTCAGCAGGACGTGGAGCAGCACGGCACGCGGCTCGGGTCCCTGACCAAGGCGATCGCGGAGGCCGGCATCGACCATGTGACCGTCGGCGACCACGTGAGCTTCGAGCACGGCAACGGCGCCGACGGCCTGATCCAGGCGACCGCACTGCTCGCGTCGCACCCGAGCCTCCCGGTCCAGACCGGCGTGTACCTCCTCGCGCTGCGCCATCCGGCGGTCGTGGCGCGCCAGCTTGCGACGCTCTGTTCGATCGCGCCCGGTCGGCTCACCTTCGGCGTCGGTCTGGGGGGCGACGATCCCCGCGAGCTCCAGCTGTGCGGCGTCGACTATCGCACCCGTGGCGCGCGCATGGACGAGGCACTGACCCTCGTGCGGGCGTTCCTGCGCGGCGAGCCCGTCGACTTCCACGGCCGGTTCTTCGACGTCGACGGGGCTGTCTTACGCCCCGCGCCCGACCCCGTGCCGCCGGTCATCGTCGGTGGCCGTTCGGACGCCGCGCTGCGCCGCGCCGGTCGCCTCGGCGAGGGCTGGATCGGCGTGTGGGTATCGCCGCAGCGGTTCGCCGACGCGACGGAGCTCGTGGCGCAGACCGCCGCAGCCGACGGGCGGGACGACGTGGAGTGGCACCACGTCCTCCAGCTTTGGGCGGGCTTCGGCGCGGACCCCGACAGCGGCCGACGGAGGGTCGCCGGCGCCATGGAGCGGTCGTACCAGATCGGCTTCGACCGCTTTGAGCGCTACGTGCCGGCGGGAACACCTGATGACGTGGCCGAGGCGCTCGTGCCGTATCTCGAGCGCGGCTGCCGGCGGTTCAACATCGTTCCCGAGGGCGAGAGCCTCGAGGCGTGCATCGAGGCAGTGTCCGCGGTCAAGGACCGGCTTGACACCGTGGTCGTATCGCGCAATACTGAAACGACTTCAGGTTAGTTTCACGGAAGCGAGCGACTGATGCAGACGCCGAAGGTGACCCAGATCTCAGCCTTGTCCCCGCACCGGCGCGAGGCTGCGCTCGTCCGCACGCCGCAGCTCGGCGCGTCCCCGAAGCGGGGTCAGTTCGCGCCCGGTTCCGAACGGCTTCGCTCGCCTGAACCGAGCGTTGCGCCCCAGGACCGCTTCGTGCGGACCTGGTGAACCTGATCGAGGATCCGCTGCGCGGCGTCGGTCGCGCGTGGACCGACGCCTACCTCCATACCGCCCGGCTCGTGACGCACGGAGCGACCTCGGCGCTCGCCATGCTCGGGCGGCCGGTGCTGCACTGGGAGCGCACCGGGTCCGGGCCGCCTGTGCTGCTCATCACGGGGCTCGGGCTCAGCGGCGGCGCATGGTGGCGCACGGTCCCGGTGCTTTCGCGCGAGCTGGGCGTGATCACGTTCGACAATCGGGGCGTCGGGCGTTCGCGCGCGCTGCTGCACGCGTACACCACCGAGGCGATGGCCGACGACGCGCGCGTGGTGCTCGACGCAGCCGAGGTCGAGCACGCCCACGTCTACGGCATCTCGTTGGGCGGGATGGTGGCCCAGCAGCTCGCGCTTCGGCACCCGGAGCGCGTGCGGTCGCTCGTCTTGGGCGCCACCCATGCCGGCGGGCCGCAGCTCATCCGCCCGGACGGCGACGTCATCGCGTTCCTGCGCCACCGCCTCGCGATGCGTCACGAGGAGGCCGCCTGGGGATCGGTGCCGTTCAACTACAGCGACCACGTCAGGGAGGAGCACCCCGAGCGGATCGCCGAGGACATCAGGCAGCGCCTCAGCCATCCGTTCCCGGTGCAGGCCTACCGCGCGCAGATGTGGGCCGGCGCGCTGCACGACTGCTCTGACTGGCTCGACCGGATCACGGCGCCGACGCTGGTGGTGCACGGGAGCGAGGACCGCATGATCCCGGTCGAGAATGGCCGCCTCATCGCCGAGCGAATCCCGAACGCCGAACTGCTCGAGCTCGAAGGGACCGGCCATCTGTACCCGACGGAGGAGCCCGCGGTCGACCAGCGGATTACCAAGTTCCTGCTCGAGCATTGACTTGAACTGAAGTCAAATCACGATATCATCTCGATGATGGCGGCCGGTACCCCGCTCTGGCTC
>VAYD01000356.1 GCA_005883905.1 Actinomycetota bacterium | reverse complement strand
AGGGACGCATCGGGTCGGGCTGCTCCTCTGCGACGACTCGACCGCTGAGCGCGGCACCTACGACCCGGCGAAGTGCCGAGCCAACGCGCGCGCGTATGCCGCCGATCGGCGCGTCGTCGCCGAGATCGGGCCCTACAACTCGCCGTGCGCGGCGCAGCAGCTCCCGATCGCCGCGGCGGCGGCCGGTGGCCCGCTTGCCGTCGTGTCGCCGACGAACACCGACCCGCTGCTCAACCGGCCTGGCACGGGACGCGCAGTCGGGGCGTACGTGCGGGTGATGGCGGCGGACGATCGCCAGGCACGGGTGGCCGCCCGCTTCCTCCATGGGCGCGGCGGCCGGACGGTCTTCGTCCTCGACGACGGCGATCCGTTCAGCCTCAACGCGGCGAGGGGGCTGACCGTGGCCGGCCGCGCGACCTGGGGCGACCGGCGACGCACCGCCAGGGTCATCCATCGCGTTGCTCGCGCCCGTCCAGATGCCGTGTACGTGAGCGGCCTGCTCGACAACGGCGCGGGGCAGGTGATCCGCTCGCTGCGGCGGGCGCTCGGGACAGACGTCACGCTGGCCGGCAACGAGGGCCTGCTACCGGTCGGCCGGCTGTTCGACCGCGCGGGCGCCGCCGCCACCGGGGTGCTGATCGCCACGGGGACCCGTCCCTCGGCCGCGCCGCACCCCTTCGCCGATCTCGCCACGCGCGCGACCGAGGTGACGCTCACGGCGATCGCCCGCTCGGACGGGACGCGCCGCTCGGTCGCACGAGCGCTGCGCGCGCTGCCGCAGTTCGACGCGATCGGCGACCTCAGGCGCGCGCCCGTCGCGATCCTGCGCGCGGAGCGCCCCGGGGGCAGCCGCACGAACATGTCGCTCGAGGGCGGCCGCGTCGTGGCGATCGTGCGCTAGCTACGACGCCGTACGCGTCAGCCGCTTGTACGTGATGCGGTGCGGCCTGTCCGCCTCGTCGCCCAGGCGCTCGTGGCGGTGCTCCTCGTAGGCCTCGAAGTTGCCCTCGTACCAGACGACCTGTGAGTCGCCCTCGAACGCCAGCACGTGCGTGGCGATGCGGTCCAGGAACCAGCGATCGTGGGAGATCACGACCGCGCAGCCGGCGAACGCGAGCAGCGCCTCCTCGAGCGCGCGCAGCGTGTCGGTGTCGAGGTCGTTGGTCGGCTCGTCGAGCAGGAGCAGGTTGCCGCCGGTGCGCAGCAGCTTGGCCAGGTGCAGGCGGTTGCGCTCGCCGCCCGAGAGCTTGCCGACCTTCTTCTGCTGGTCGGTGCCCTTGAAGTTGAAGCCCCCGGTGTAGGCGCGCGAGTTCATCGTCTGGTCGCCGACCTTGATCAGGTCCAGGCCGTCGGAGATCTCCTCCCAGACGGTCTTCTCCGGATCGAGCGCGTCGCGCGACTGATCGACGTAGGCCATCTGCACGGTCTCGCCGATGCGCAGCGCCCCGGCGTCCGGCCGCTCCTGGCCGGTGATCATCCGGAACAGCGTGGTCTTGCCCGCGCCGTTGGGGCCGATGACGCCGACGATGCCCCCGCGCGGCAGCGAGAACGACAGGTCCTCGATGAGGAGCTTGTCGCCGAACCCTTTGCGCAGGTCCTCGGCCTCCACGACCACGCTCCCCAGATGTGTCGAGGTCGGGATGTGGATCTGCACCTCGTCGAGCTTGACGTTGCGCTCCTGCGCCACCAGCGCCTCGAAGTTCGCCAGGCGCGCCTTCTGCTTGGTCTGCCGGCCCTTCGGGTTCTGGCGCACCCACTCGAGCTCCGCGGCGATCGTGCGCTGGCGCGCCTTCTCGCTGCGCTCCTCCTGCTGGAGGCGCTTCTGCTTCTGCTCGAGCCAGCTCGAGTAGTTGCCCTCGTAGGGGATGCCACGGCCACGATCGAGCTCGAGGATCCAGCCCGCGACGTTGTCGAGGAAGTAGCGGTCGTGGGTGACGGCGACGATCGTGCCCTTGTACTCCGCGAGGTGGCGCTCGAGCCAGGCGACCGACTCGGCGTCGAGGTGGTTCGTGGGCTCGTCGAGCAGCAGCAGGTCGGGCGCACTCAGCAGCAGCCGGCACAGCGCGACGCGCCGCCGCTCGCCGCCGCTCAGCTTCGTCACATCGGCGTCGGCGGGCGGCAGGCGCAGCGCGTCCATCGCGTAGTCGACGTTCGTGTCGAGGTTCCACGCGTCGGCGGCGTCGATCTTCGCCTGCAGCGCCGCGAACTCGTCGGCGGTCTCGTCGGAGTAGTTGGCGGCCAGCTCGTTGAAGCGGTCGAGCAGCGCGCGCGTGCCGGCGATCCCGTCCTCGACGTTGCCGCGCACGTCCTTGTCGGGGTCGAGCTGCGGCTCCTGCTCGAGCAGGCCGACCGACGCGTTGGGGGCGAGCATCGCGTCGCCACGGAACTCCGTGTCGCGCCCGGCCATGATCCGCAGCAAGGTGGACTTGCCCGAGCCGTTGTAGCCGAGCACGCCGATCTTGGCGCCGGGGAGGAACGCGAGCGTGACCTCGTTGAGCACCGTCTTGTCGGGCGGAAACGCCTTCGTCAGGCGGTGCATCGTGTAGACGTACTGAGCGGACATTCCGCCCGGAGGCTAGCGACCTTGCAGACTCGTCCAGCCCGCGAGCGGCCGCTAACGTAGGTGGTTGTGTCGAACGTGCTGGACATCGAGCAGTCGCTGCTCCTGCTGGAGCTCGACCCGCCCTTCGACCAGCGCGAGGTCCAGCTCGCGCGCCGGCGGATGGCGAAGATCTGGCACCCGGACATCGCGCCGCCCGGCAAGCAGTTCGAGCACGAGCGCCACCTGAAGGCGATCAACGAGGCCGCCGACCAGCTCGAGTCGCTGGCGGAGGGCTCGCGCGGCGGGCGCGTCAGCCGCAACGCCGTCAAGGTCAGTGCCGCCGCTGCCCGCGCGGCCCGCGCCGAAGAGGGCCGCCGCGCCTACGAGGAGGAACAGCGCCGGCGCGCCGCCGACGCCGATCGCGCCAAGCACGACCCGTTCGGCTCGCGCGTCCCGGACCACTCCGTCGTGCACCGCTACGCACGCTGCGTCTCCTACCCGGAGTGGGGCGTGGGCTCGGTCACCGGCATCTACTTCACGGGCGACGGCGACGACGTCCAGCAGTGGGCGCGCGTCAAGTTCCAGATCGGCGTCCGCACGATCCCGGCGGGCTCGCTGCAGTTCGTCGACTTCTCCAAGCCCGACCCCGGCCACGAGCGCGTGCATTGCGGCGCAGCGCCTGATCTACGCGCGCGACGCCGAGCCCGACAACCTCGCGGTGCTGCGCCTGATGACGCTCGCGTTCTGGCAGGCCGGCAACCTCAACGCCGCCGCCCGCTCGGTGCGCGACTGGGCGCGCCGCGATCCCGAGCGCCCCGCGCCGCAGCGCTTCGCCGCCCGCATCTACGAGGACATGGGCGCGATCGACCTTGCCGCGGAGGCCGCCGATCGCGTTGCGGCGCGCGCGCCGTCGGACGCCGACGCATGGGAGCGGGTCGGCCGCCTGCGCCTGCGGCTGCTGCAGAGCGAGGCCGCGCGCTCCGCGCTGGAGACCGCGCGCCGCCTGCAGCCGAGCGTGGAGGGTCTGCTCGACCTGGCGCTCGCGTACCACCTGACCGGCGACGTGGGCGGCGAGGTCGCCGCGACCGAGCAGGCCGTCGGCCTGGACCGCGACAACGCCGGCGCCTGGTCGCGCCACGCCCACGCGCTCGCGCGGACCGATCGCATCAGCGAGGGGATCGAGGCGGCGGAGCGGGCCCTGCAGCTCAACCCGGACGACGCCGAAGTCGCCGAGCTGCTCGAGCGCCTACGCGACGCGCTGCCGCGGGTGCTGCCGGCCGCATAGGCTGCGCGGATGCCCGCAACCGGCGCCGACGGAGTCGCTCGGCGTGCATGCCGTGTTCGGACTCCCGGGGGTCCACAACCTCGCCGCGTGGGAGGCGCTGCGCGAGTCCCCGATTCGCCTGGTCGGCGTTCGCCACGAGCAGGCCGCCGTCTACGCGGCCGACGGGTTCGCTCGCGCGACGGGCCAGCTCGGCGTCGCGCTCGTCACCACCGGCCCGGGGGCTGCGAACACGCTCGCAGCGACCGGCGAGGCCTGGGCGGGCGGCTCATCCGTCCTCGTCGTCGCGACCGACATCCCCTCGACACTGCGCCGCCCCGGTGAGTACCGGGGCGTCCTGCACGAGTGCACCGACCAGGCGGCGATGTTCGCGCCGGTCACGAAGGCCCAGTTCGCATGGCCCGACGTGCAGGAGGCGATCGAAACGGCCCTGGCGACGCCGACGCGGCCTGTCTACCTCGAGATCCCGACCGACCTGCTCTCCGGCCCCGCGACCGTGGGCTCCAACAACCGGAACAATCCCGGTTCACGGGGCCCAGCGGTGGAGGTGGGGTGGACGGAGCGACCGCTCGTGTGGGCCGGCGGCGGCGCGAAGGACCGGGAGCAAGAGGTCATCGAGATCGCCGAGGCCCTCGGCGCGCCGATCCTCACGAGCTACGGCGGGCGAGGGATCGCAGGCGAACACGAACTCGCCGTCGGCCTGCCGCCCCACGTCCCCGAAGCCGGCGAGCTCTGGGACCAGGCGGACCTGGTGATCGTCATCGGAAGCGACCTCGACGGCATCAACACCCAGAACTTCAAGCAGCCCCAGCCCGACCGCATCATCGCCCTCAACGCGACGCCGATCGTCAACTACGAGATCGAGCAGTACGCCGACTCGCTCTCCCTCAAAGCCGGCAACCGGCGCCCGTGGACCGATCCGAGGGCGCTGCGCGAGCAGGCGTTGGCGCGGCTGACGAACGAGCATCCGCACGAGATGGACTTCCTGGCGAAGTTCGCCGACGCCCTGCCCGAAGGCGCCATCGTCGCAGCCGACATGTGCATCCCCGGCTACTGGATCGCCGCGCTGCACCCGTTCACCAAGCCGCGGCAGCTCCTGTACCCGATGGGCTGGGGCACGCTCGGCTTCGGGTTCCCCGCCGCGATCGGCCCCGCCGCTGCGAGCATCCGCACGGTCAGCGTCAACGGCGACGGCGGCTTCCTGTTCGCGTGCGGCGAGCTCGCGACCGTCGCGCAGCAGGGCCTGCCGATCACGATCGTCATCATCGACGACGGCGGCTACGGGATGCTCAGGTACGACCAGGTGCACTCCGGCCAGCAGCCCTTCGGCGTCGACCTGGCGCGCCCCGACTTCGCCGCGCTCGGCGAGGCGTTCGGGATCCCGTCCGTCCACGTCCCGGACTTCGGCAAGGACTTCGCGGCGGCGCTCAACTCCGAGCCGCCCAACATCGTCGTGGTCGACGCGGCCATGGAGCCGCCGCCGACCACGTCGCCGCGCTGGTACCGCGGCCGTTGATCAGCCGATCCGGTACCCGAGGTCGGCCTGCACGTCCGCGACGTCCATCTGCGCCTTCTGCAGCTTGCCCGCGTAGTCCCAGTTCATCGACTGCCAGCGCGTGAACTGGTCGAGCACCCAGACGCCCGACTGCCGCGAGCCGTTGCCGGACTTGCCGTTGCCGCCGAACGGCAGGTGCGCCTCGGCGCCGCTCGTGGAGTTGTTGACGCTGACCATGCCCGCGCTGATGCGCTCGCGGAAGCGGAAGGCGTGCTTGGGGTTCGTCGTGTAGATCGAGGACGAGAGCCCGTAGCCGTGGCGGTTGGCCAGGTCCATCGCCTCGTCGAACGAGCCGAACCGCGCCACGCCGACGATCGGTCCGAATGTCTCCGTGTTCGCGATCTCGTCGTCCCCGCGCACGCCCGCGACGATCGTCGGGTGGGCGAAGATCCCCGCCGACGCGTCGCCGATGAACCCCGAACGCGGGTTGTCCGCGGTGATCCGCCCGGTGCCCGTCGAGCCGGACACCGCGTGGTGGTCGCGGATCAGGCCGAGCCAGTCCTCCTCGAAGCGGTCCATGAACTTCTGGTCGATCATCGGCCCGTAGAGCACGTCCTGCTCGGGGTCGCCGATCGCTGCGTCCTCGACTGCGCGGCTGAAGCGCGCCAGGAACTCGTCGTGGATCGTGTCGGCGA
>VAYD01000355.1:3095-3292 GCA_005883905.1 Actinomycetota bacterium | reverse complement strand
ACGGTGAGGAACAGCTGCGCGGGCGACTGGACCCCGGCGCCGTGCGGCCACGACACGGCGGAGTCCGAGTTGCCCAGCGCGATCGTGAAGGCGACGCGCTCGGGGTCCTTGAGCGTGTTGAGGGTGACGCGGAAGGCCGTGGCGTCGGGCAGCGCGCGGACGCGCAGCTCGACGAGGTCGGCGGCGTTGTTGGCGTA
>VAYD01000355.1:0-3047 GCA_005883905.1 Actinomycetota bacterium | reverse complement strand
GCCGCCCGACGCGCCGTGGTCGTCGTAGAGGAAGTCCTGGTAGAGCCACTCGCCTCCGCGGTAGGCCTGGGCGCCGGAGACGAGGATCGGGTCGGCCTTCCACGGCGCGACGTTCTGGAGCTGGGGCGCGTCGGCCGGCGCGCCGTAGAGCGCGTCCGGGCCGGGGCGATGGCCCGAGGCGACATCGGGGAGCGAGGACTCGGCGGCGAAGGCGGGAGCGGCGATCGCGACCAGGGCGACCGCGGTGACGAGGGCGGCGCGGAACATGACTCCGGATTGTTGCGCGACGTCAGGTGCCGCGTGCCGCCAAGATCTCATCGCGCTCGGCCAGCCGGTTGCGCCGCCGCACCTGCGCCTCCTGCGCGCGGCGGACCTCGTCGGGCGTCTCGGCCTCCAGCGGCGGGACCTCGACCGGCCGGCCCTCCTCGTCGACGGCGACCATCGTCAGGTAGGCCGAGTTGGTGTGGCGGCGGTCGCCGCTCATCGGGTTCTCGGCCTCGACGCGCACGCCGACCTCCATCGACGTGCGCCAGACGGCGTTGACGGTCGCCTTGAGCGTGAGCAGGTCCGCCACATGGACGGGGACGAGGAACGTCATCCGGTCCATCGCGGCGGTGACGACGCGACAGCGCGAGTGCTTGATCGCCGCGATGCCGGCGGCCTCGTCGCAGAGCTTCATCACGGTCCCGCCGTGGACGAAGCCGGCCGTGTTCGCGTCGTCGATGCCCATCCACTGCACGAGCGTCACCTGACTTGCGGCTGCGGGGCGGGCGTCCACCGAGCGGTACGCTAGCCCCAAGTTCGAACGACCACCCGCCCGAGGAGGCTGCATGCCCGGGATGACCGGACGCTTCTCCACCGTCGTCAAGGCGAAGATCAACAAGCTGCTCGACAAGGCCGAGGATCCCGGCGAGACCCTCGACTACAGCTACCAGAAGCAGCTCGAGAATCTCCAGAACGTCAAGAAGGGGATCGCCGACATCGTCACGGCGAAGAAGCGCCTGCAGATGCAGAGCTCGAAGATCGAGCAGTCCGTCGTCAAGCTCGACACGCAGGCCCGCCAAGCGCTCGCCTCGGGCAACGAGGACCTCGCGCGCGTCGCGCTGGAGCGCAAGAACGTCGCGCAGACCGAGCTGCAGGGCCTCGATCAGCAGATCACCGAGCTGGAGTCACAGCAGCAGAAGCTGATCGACTCCGAGCAGCAGCTGCGCTCGAAGGTCGAGGCCTTCCGGACCAAGAAGGAGGTCATCAAGGCCCAGTACAACGCCGCCGAGGCGCAGGTCCGGATCTCCGAGGCCGCCACGGGCGTCGGCGAGTCTATGGCCGACGTGGGACTGGCGATGCAGCGCGCGGTCGACAAGACCGAGAACATGAAGGCACGCGCCGATGCCGTCTCGGAGCTCGAGGCCGCGGGCACGTTCGACGACCTCACGCAGATCGGCTCGGGCGAGGACGACATCGACAAGCAGCTCAAAGAGCTCTCGACGAAGTCGGTCGTCGACGACGAGCTGGCCCAGATGAAGGCCGAGCTCGGCGCGGGCAGCGCGCAGCAGCAGGGGCAGATCGAGGGCGGTGAGGCCCCGTGATCGTCCGCATCTCGGGCGAGGGCCAGTACCGTCTCGACGACGGCGAGCACCCCAAGCTCGACGAGCTCGACAACGCGGCGGTCGCCGCCGTCGACGCCGGCGACGAGGACGCCTTCCACGCCGCGTTCGAGGAGCTGTTACAGCTCGTGCGCGGCGGCGAGCAGCTGGCCGACGACGACCTCAGCGTGTCGGATCACATCCTGCCCCCGGCGGACCTGACGTTCCCCGAGGCGCAGGAGGAGTTCACCGGCGACGGGTTGATTCCCGAGGCCAGCTAGGCGGCCGCGCGCGGGCGCAGCTGCTCGGCGCGCAGCGCCACCAGCCGGGCGACGCCGGCAGTCGGCTGGAAGGGATCGGCGACGGTGGCGCCGGAGGCGATCTCGGCGGCGGCGAGGATCCGGCCGCCGGCCTCCGCGACGAGCTGCTCGCCGGCCGGGAGCCGGTGGCCGTCCAGCAGGCCCAGGCGCGCGATCGCCGAAGCGTCGTGCGAGGCCGCAGCGCGGATCGTGATCGGCGCCTGGATCCCGTCAGTTGCGACGACGCGGGAGCGGCGCAGCCGGCGCAGGACCCCGCGGTGGACGCCGTCGTCGAGCGCGCTGGTGCGCGATCCGATGGCACGCGCGATCTCGATGTGATGCTCGATGGGTGAGGGAGAGATCATGGACTTGTGACTCCTGACGACTCGCTGTAACCTGCTAAGAAGAATACCAGTTAGCTAACTGGTGTCAAGCTATAGCGGTTACATCTCATGTCGAATCCCGCCCCAGATCAGCTCGAGCTCGTCCGCGCGTTCGTCAACACCTACGACCACGAGGACGGCACCGAGCAGCTCACCGACACGGCAACGCTGACCGCGTGGCTCGGCGACCACGGGCTCGGCGCCCCGGTTGCGACCGCGCGTGATCTCGAGCGCGCGCGCGAGCTGCGCGAGGCGCTGCGCGCGGTCCTGCAACACCACGGCGGACTCGAGCTCGACCCCGCCGCGCCGCGCGCCGTCGACCATGCCGCCGAGCGGGCGAAGCTGTCGGTCGCGTTCGACGACCACGGCGACGCGCGCATCGAACCGAAGGCGTCCGGCGTCGACGGCGCGCTCGGCCGGCTGCTGGTCGTGATCGCCGACGCGCAGCGCGACGGCACCTGGTCACGGCTCAAGGCCTGCGCGGCCGAGGACTGCCAGTACGCGTTCTACGACCGCTCGCGCAACCGCAGCGCGGTCTGGTGCGACATGAAGGTCTGCGGGAACCGCCAGAAGGTGCGGTCCTTCCGCTCGCGCCACACCCACGCCTAGATGAAGGTGCCAGGCACGTTGCTCCGGCTTCGGCGCGACGGCCGGTGTGTCGGCGGAGCAGGCGCTCGGCGCGGTCGCTTGCTTGGCCCTCGGCGTTGGCTGCGTCGGCGAGGGAGAGATCGGGACCGTCGCTCAGTTGTGGGCCGGATGTTCCCCGCATAGCGAGGAATTTC
>VAYD01000337.1:7792-10178 GCA_005883905.1 Actinomycetota bacterium | reverse complement strand
ACCCCGGCCCGCTTGGCAGCTGCGCGCAGGCGCTCCCAGAGGGCCGGGTCACTGCCGAGGTCGCGCTTGAGCCGCAGGTCGCGGTTCGCGACGAAGTCGGCGAGGACCAGCGCCTTGAGATGCTTGGCGTGCGCGGCGGCGTACGCGCGCGAGCCGCGAATCCCGCACTTCAGGAAGTCGTTGCAGCCCGCCGGCGACTCCTCGCCATCGAACAGCACGAACCGGACCTGGCGCGGGTCGCGCTGGGGCAGGCGACGCAACGCACGCGCGGCCTCGAGGACGAGCGCCGTCCCGCCCGCGCCGTCGTTGGCGCCGACGAACCCCGCGGGCGTGTCCTTGGTGTCGTAGTGCGCTGCGAGGACCAGGGCCGGCAGGCGTCCGGGCAGCGTGCCGACGACGTTCTGGAGCCCGCCGGGGACGGACTCGATGTGCCCGTTGGGCAGCTGGGCGCGCAGCTGCCTGGCCAGGGCGCCCAGCGCAGTCGACCCCGCCGGGCGGGGGCCGATCCTGACCTGGCGCAGCAGGTCCGCCCAGGCTCGGTCGCCGTCGAAGTGGTTCAGCTTCGCCGCCGGAGTCGTCACGCGCGCGTCGCCGTCCTGCGTCAGCAGCAGGATCGCGCCGGCGACGAGCGCGGCGAGGATCAGGACCTGAAGGCCGATGATCGCGGCCTTCGCCCGCCTACTCGTTGCTCGTCACCGCCTCGAGCAGGTCCGCGAACCTCTCGCGCGCCGCGGCGCGGCGCGTCGGCACGTGCTCGGTCGGGACCTCGCCCGGCGGCGGCGCGTAGCCGCGCAGGATCTGACGCGCGACGGACTGGCGGTGGACCTCGTCGGGACCGTCGTAGATCCGGGCCGCGCGGGCGAAGCGGTACATCGCCTCCAGCGGCAGATCGGTGGAGTAGCCGAGCGACCCGTGGGCCTGCAGCGCACGATCGATCACGTCGTGCAGCACCCGCGCGCCGTAGAACTTGATCAGGCTGATGTCCTGGCGCGCTGCGGCCACGCCGTCGGCGTCCATCTTCCACGCGGCGTGCAGCGTCAGCAGCCGCGCGGCCTGCATCTCGGCCGCCGAATCCGCGATCCAGTTCTGGATCGTCTGATGCTCGCCCAGGGTCTTGCCGTGCGACTCGCGGTAGGTCGCGCGCTCGCAGAGCATGTCGAACGCGCGGTGCGCCACGCCGAGCCAGCGCATGCAGTGATGGATGCGCCCCGGGTACAGCCGCTGCTGCGAGATCAGGAAGCCTTCGCCCTCGCCGCCGAGCCGGTTCTCGGCCGGGATGCGGACGTCCTCGTAGATGATCTCCGCGTGCCCGCCGAGCTTGCCGAACTCGTCGCGCGGGTGCTCCATCGTCGCGACGTCGCGCAGGATGTTCACGCCGGGCGTGTCGACCGGGACGATGAACATCGTCGCGCGCTGGTGCGGGCGCGCCTCCGGATCGGTGACCGCCATCACGATCAGGAAGTCCGCGATCGAGGCGTTGGACGAGAACCACTTGTGGCCGCTGATGACGTACTCGTCGCCGTCACGGACCGCGCGCGTCTTGAGCTGCGTCGGGTCCGACCCGGCCGAGTTGGGCTCGGTCATCGAGAACGCCGACTTCAGGTCGCCGGCGAGCAGCGGGTGCAGCCAGCGCTCCTTCTGCTCGTTCGTGCCGGCGAGCGCGAGGATCTCCGAGTTGCCGCTGTCTGGCGCCTGGCAGCCGAACGCGTTGGGCGCGAACGGCGACGTGCCGAGGATCTCGTGCATGAGGCCGAGCTTGAGCTGGCCGAAGCCCTGACCCCCGAGCTCGGGATCGAGATGCGCCGCCCACAGGCCGCGCTCCTTGACCTCCTGCTGCAGCGGTTCGTAGATGCGGTCGAGCGCCGCCTGGTCGAGATCTTCGACCAGCGTCTCGAGCGGCCAGATCTCGGCGCGCACGAACTGCGCCATCCAATCGAGCTGCTGCTGGAAGTCGGGGTCCGTCGAGAAGTCCCAGGCCATGGCTGGAGGCTAACCGAGGTAGACGGCGCCGGGGGGTGGATGGCCGCCGAGGAGCCCGCCGACGCGCTTCCACGTGCCGGCCGTGAACGCGCGCAGCGTCGCGCCCTTGCGCAGTCGCGAGACCGCGATCTCCGGCGTGCCGTCCGCGTTGACGTCGGCGATGCCCACGCGCAGGCCGCGGCCGTGCGCGCCCTTGCCGAACGGCCGGAACGCACCGAGCCTCTTGCCGTCGGCGCCGAGCGCGACGACGACTGCGTCGCCGGCGACCGCGAGGTCGGCGAGCTTGTCGCCGTTGAGGTCGCCCATCGCCAGGAACAGCCCGTGGCGCGCACGCAGGCTCGGGCGCAGCCGCGCGACGCGCGTCCCGTCGGCGTGGAAGATCGTGATCGTGTTGCCGCCCCCCGGG
>VAYD01000337.1:2664-7677 GCA_005883905.1 Actinomycetota bacterium | reverse complement strand
TCCGCGCGCCGGTCGCGCCCGAGAACACGCGGACGATCGGGCGCCCGCCCTCCCCCGCGCCGACGACGATGTCCGTGTGGCCGTCTCCGTCGACGTCGCCGGCGGCCACGTAGACCCCGGCGTGGAACCTGCCGACGAACGCGCGGAAGCGGCGCAGCCGGTGGCCGTCGATTCCGCTGAAGACCTGTACGACCGCGCGGCCCTTCGAGCCGGGCGCGGTGATCACGTCGGCGGCGCCGTCGCCGTTGACGTCGCCGGTCGCGACGCGCACGCCGGAGGTCATCCGCTTCGGGTAGGCGCGGAAGTTCAGCAGCAGATCGCCGTTGGGTGCGAACGCGCGCACGAGCGGGTCGCGGTCCGGCGCGGCGCCGACGCCGAGCAGGTGCGCGGGCGGCGGCGCGGCGCTGATGGTCGCAGTCGTCGTGGCCGTCGCAGTCGCGCCGCCGGCGTCGTTGATCGCCACGGACACCGGGTACGTGTCCGGCGTCTTGTAGGTCGTTCTCCCGGTGACCTGGAAGCCGCCGCCGGGGCGCGTCGCGATGGTTGCGGGACCACTCGTGCCGTCGCCCCAGTCGACCGTGGCGGTGAAGTCGCCCGCCTTCGCCAGCGAGTTGCCATCCGTGAACGTCGCCACGACGACGGTCGCGCGGTAGCGCGCGTAGGCGGCCACCGGCGCGCCGGTCGCCGTCAGCGGGGCGTCGTTGATCGTCACCGGCGAATGAGCGCTCGCCGTGGCCGGCGAGCAGGGCGACGTGGCCCGCACCGTGGTGACGAGATCCGGATGGCCCGCCATCGCGTAGGTGTGGCTTCCGCGGACCGTGAAGCTGCTGCCGCCCGGAAGGATCGTGCCCATGGACGTCGCGCCGTCGCCCCAATCGATCGTGGCGTTCAAGCAGGCGTTGGTCTTCTCGCTCGTCGAGCCACTGGCGACTGTGACATTGAGCTCGGTGCCCTCGGTCCCGGTCACGCTGCGCCCCGTCACGGTCACGGACGCGAACGCCGCCGGGGCAGCCGCGCAGAGCAGCGCGAAGACGGCGATGGCCCGGCGGATCACAGCCCGAAGACTGCCGGGTCCGGAGGTCGGGTAGCGCCAAGGCATGCGGGTCGTCGTCATCGGAGCGAGCGGTAACGTCGGCACGAGCCTGCTCGAGGCGCTCGCACGCGAGGAGCGCGTGCGCGAGGTCGTGGGCGTCGCGCGGCGCGTCCCGGAGGCGCGGTTCGCGAAGGCGAGCTGGCGTACGGCGGACATCGCCGATCCCAACACCGATCTGGCCGGGTTGATGCGGGGCGCCGACTGCGTCGTGCATCTCGCCTGGCTGATCCAGCCCTCACGCGACGAGTCGCAGACGCACGCGGTGAACGTCGAAGGGTCGCAGCGCGTGTTCGACGCAGCCGCGCTGGCTGGCGTGCCGTCGCTGGTCTACGCCTCCTCGATCGGCGCGTACGCGCCGGGGCCCAAGGACCGCGCCGTCGACGAATCGTGGCCGACGACGGGGATCGCCGGCTCGTTCTACGCGCGCCACAAAGCCGCGGTCGAGCGCATCCTCGACTCCTTCGAGGCCGTCCATCCCGAGATGCGCGTCGTGCGCCTACGACCCGGGCTGATCTTCAAGCGTGCGGCGGCGACCGGCATCAGGCGCCTGTTCGCCGGGCCGCTGCTCCCGTCGGCGCTCGTGCGCCGCGAGCTGATCCCGTTCGTCCCGCGCCACCCGCGGCTCGTCTTCCAGGCGGTCCACTCGCTGGACGTCGGCGAGGCCTACCGGCTGGCGATCGTGCGCGACGACGCGCGCGGCGCCTACAACGTCGCCGCCGACCCGGTCCTGGACCCTGACGAGCTCGGCCGCATCCTCGGCGCCCGGCCGGTGCGGGTCCCGGCGTCGCTGCTGCGCCTGGGTGCGGATGTGAGCTGGCGGCTGCACCTGCAGCCGACGTCGCCAGGCTGGGTCGACATGGCGCTCGCGATCCCTGTCATGGACACCACGCGCATCCGCACCGAGCTCGGCTGGTCGCCGCGGCACACGGCCGCCGACGCGCTGCTCGAACTGCTCGACGGCATCCGCGAGGGCGCCGGCGAGCGCACGCCCCCGCTCTCCCCGGAGACGACAGCGCCGGCCCGCGTGCGCGAGGTGCTGACCGGGGTCGGGCGGACGTCGCGGTAGCTCGCGCATCGCGATCAAAAACTGCCGGGAGTCCTGTGCCGGATAACCGAGCGCGTGTGACAACAGAGCGCGGGTAGGATCGCCGCATGGCGCAGGACCACTTCGACCGGCTGACCGCGATCGACGCGTCCTTCCTGCACCAGGAAGGTCAGAACTCGCACATGCACGTCGGAGCGGTCACGATCTTCGAGGGGCCGCCGCCGGAGTTCGAGGAGTTCCTCGACTCGCTGCGGATGCGCCTGCACCTGGTGCCGCGCTACCGGCAGAAGCTCGCCGAGGCGCCGCTGCAGACCGGGCGCCCGCTGTGGATCGACGACCCGAGCTTCAACCTCGAGTACCACGTGCGCCAGACCGCGCTGCCGGAGCCGGGCAGCGAGGAGCAGCTGATGCGCCTGACCTCACGGGTCTTCTCGCAGCAGCTCGACCGCTCCAAGCCGCTGTGGGAGACGTGGCTGGTCGAAGGGCTGGAGGGGAACCGCTTCGCCCTGATCTCCAAGACCCACCACGCCCTCGTCGACGGGATCGCGGGCGTCGACCTCGCGCAGGTGATCTTCGACCTCACGCCGGTGCCACAGGAGATCCCGCATCCCGACGAGGTGTGGCAACCGGCGCGGGAGCCCAACGCGATCGAGCTGCTCGCCGACGGCGTGGCCGGCATCGCGAAGGCCGGCATCGGCGTCGCGCTCAAGGCCGTGGGCGCGGCGACGCGCCCGTCGGGTTCGATCAACGAGCTGCGCGAGGCCGCGGAGGGGCTCGGCGAGATCGTCTGGGCCGGCATGAACCCTGCGCCAGAGACGCCGCTCAACGTCGAGATCGGGCCGCACCGCCGGTTCGTCGGCGTGCGCAACGAGCTCGAGCACTTCAAGACGATCAAGAACGCGTTCGGCGGCACCGTCAACGACGTCGTGCTGACGGTGGTCTCGGGGTCGCTGCGCGAGTGGCTGCAGTCACGCGGCGTGCGCACCGAGGGACTCGAGCTGCGCGCGCTGGTCCCGGTGTCGATCCGCGCCGCGAACGAGCGCGGCGCGCTCGGCAACCGCATCGCTGTCATGCGCGGCCCGCTGCCCGTGTACATCGAGGACCCGGTCGCGCGCCTGCAGGCGGTGCGCCAGGCGATGGACGGACTCAAGGAGTCCAAGCAGGCCGTCGGCGCGGAGGTGCTCACCGGCGTGCAGAACTTCGCGCCGCCGACGATCCTCGCGCAGGCGTCGCGGCTCAACTTCTCGACGCGATTCTTCAACCTGATCGTCACGAACGTCCCCGGCCCGCAGTTCCCGCTCTACGTCCGCGGGCGCGAGCTCGAGGACGTGTTCCCCGTCGCGTTCCTGCCCGAGAACCACGCGCTCGCAGTGGCGATCATGTCCTACAACGGCAAGGTCAACTTCGGCCTGCTCGGCGACTACGACGCGCTGCCCGATATCGGGCTGATCGCCGAGGGCATCGAGGCGTCGCTGGAGGAGCTCGTGTCGCTGGCCGGCCGGCCCGTGCCCGTCACCGCCACGTGAAGCGCGCGTCCGCGCGGCCAGGCGGGGTCTCGCGATTGCCGGCCTTGTCGACGGCGATCGAGTAGAAGGCGTAGCGGGCGCCGCGGCGCGCGGCGACGTGCACCGTGCGGGACGTCGTGGTGCGCAGCTTGCGCGGCTTGTGCCCGTCGAGCGAGCGCCAGATCTCGAACCGCGCGATCCCCGACGCCACCACGTCCGGCGGCGCCGGATCCGAGCCGCTCAGACGCAGCGTGATCTTGCCGCCGAGCACCTTGTGCGAGGTCGTCAGCCGCGAGGTCGGCGGGCGACGATCGTCCGCGCGCGCCGCCGCGATCGCCGCGCCCGCGTCCAGCATCCCCCACCCCAGCTCGGGGTTCCAGCCACCCGACCGCCGCGCCGTGCGCTTGATCAGCCCGATGACGTCCGCCGCGCTGAGGTCGGGATTGAGGTGGCGCACCATCGCCGCCACGGCGGTCACCTGCGGCGCCGCCATCGAGGTGCCGGCCACGTAGGCGTAGCGCGAGTCGCCGTTGAAGATCGCGCGGCAGTTGCACGGCGGGTCGCCGCTCGCCAGCGAGCCGGTCTCGAGGCTCGTGAGGTTGCCGGGGAACGCGCCGAACAGCCCGCGCGGGCCGCCGCCGTCGGCCGCCTGGTAGGCGCCGTACGCGGCCAGCGAGATCTGCGTCCCGCGGCCCGCGAAGGTCGCTCGCTGGTCCTGCACGTTCGCGGCCGTCACGTCGAGGCCCTTGCCCTTGGTGATGTCGGGCCCGGTGCCGGTGGGCTGCAGCACGTTGGACGGGTCGCCCTGCTCGTCGATCGGGTCGTCGGCGGCCGCCGCGACAAGGACGACCCCGTGCTTGTACGCGTAGTCGATCGCCTGCACGATGCCGTGCGCGGCGGGGTGGCTGCCGTCGGTCCCGAAGCTCATGTTGATCGCGTCGGCGCCGCGGTTGGTCGCGTCGACGATCGACTGCGCCACCGAGAAGTCGCTCAGGTCCGAGCGCTCGACGACGAGGCTGCAACCGTATGCCCCGCCGGCGAGGCCGACGCCGTTGCCGCCGTTCGCGCAGGCCAGCGAGGCGACGTGGGTCCCATGCCCCGCGTCGTCGTGGCCCGGGTTGTCCGTCTCGGAGTCCTGGTCGATCGTCGAGCGGATGCGACCGGCGAACTCGGGATGGCCGGCGTCGATGCCGGTGTCGATCACGCCGATCACCGCGCCGCTGCCGGTCGTGACGTCCCAGGCGGCGGGGAAGTTCTCGCGGAACGCCCACCATTCCACCGGCGTCCCTGGCGGCGTGCCGGCCGCGCCCTCCTGGGTGGCGAGCGCCGCGTCGCCCGGGTTCGAGCGGATCGTCGCGCGACGTTCGATC
>VAYD01000337.1:0-2606 GCA_005883905.1 Actinomycetota bacterium | reverse complement strand
GGTACGGCGAGGTCCGGCGCGCGTGGGCGCGCGCCATCACCGCGTTGGCGCTGGCGTGCGCGGGGTGCGTGGGATCGTCTCGACGCAGCGTGACGAGCAGCCTGCCTGTGAGCACACTGCCCTGCGCCGCCGGGGCGGCGACACCGATGACGGCGCCGGCGATGAGGAGTGCGCGTTTCAGTATCCGAGCGCGAACTTCGCGTCTTCGCTCATCTTGTCCGGCGTCCACGGCGGGGTGAAGATCATGGTGGACTCCACGGTCTGGACACCATCGACCTCGGAGACGAATTCCTCAATCTGCTCGGTCACCTGAGGACCGATCGGGCACGCGGGCGTCGTGAGCGTGAAGGTGACGTGGACGTGACCGCCGTCGACCTCGATCCCGTAGATCAGGCCCAGCTCCACGAAATCGAGCCCCAGCTCGGGGTCGATCACGTTGGTCAGCGCGTCCTCGATCTCCTCGAGTTCGGGCGTTTCGGACATATATCTGAGTGTAGCCCGTGCAGTTTGGGGTAGGTTGCCGCGCATCGTCACGTTCTGCGAAGACCCGACGATCCTCACCTGCTCCGGCGATGAGGACCGCGCCACGCAGTCTCTGCGGCGTCCCGCACTCTCGCGTGCGCTGGCCGCCGACCGGAACGTGGTCGTCGACCTGAGGGAACTGTCCTTCGCGGACGCGTCGCTGATGGTCGACCTCGCGATGGTGGCGCGCCGCCTGCGCCAGGCGGGCAGCCTCATGACGCTGCGCGGGGCGCAGCCGCAGATCCAGCGGCTGATCGAGCTGGTCGGGCTCGACCGGCTCCCGGGCGTGGCCGCCGAGTGGGGCGCACTGGCCTGAGCGCGTCCGCCGCGTAGCCTTTCAGGAGCATGCTGCTCCTCGTCCTGCTGTTCATCGTCGTCCCGATCGCGGAGATCTACGTGATCATCCAGGTCGGGCAGGCCATCGGCCCGTGGTGGACGATCGCGCTGCTGATCGCCGACTCGATCCTCGGATCGATGCTGATGCGCTCACAGGGGCGGGCGGCCTGGCGGCGGTTCAACGCGGCGCTTTCGGAAGGCCGGGCGCCGGCGCGCGAGGTGCTCGACGGCGCGCTCGTGATCTTCGGCGGCGCCTTCCTGATCACCCCGGGATTCATCTCCGACGTCGTCGGGCTCATCTTCCTGCTGCCGCCGACGCGTGCCTTGGCGCGGCGCTTCATCGTGCGCTCGGTCCTGCGCCGCACGCCGGCCGGCCGCGCAGCGATGTTCGCGACACGGCGCGCCGAGGATGCGGTGTGGCGGCGCCCGCCGGCGGATGTGGACAGCACTGCGCACGAGGTGGACTCCGATCCGCGGCGGCTGCCATGACCGTCACGCCCGATCTCGAGGACCCGAGGGGTTCTCGGACGCGGTCACGTTCTCGTTCGGCGACCCGGCGGCGGACGTCTATGCCGTGGCGCGGCTGGGCCTCAGCGGGCAGAGCAGCGCGAGCGGCCTCGGGCTCGTCTTCAGCGGCGGTGAGCCGGTCGCCGTCCAGGCCGACGGCGTCGTCGACGTCGCCGATCGCGCGTGGTCGGCGATCGACGCGGCCGGGCTGGCGACGACGGTCGAGCGCCCGCTCGAAGCCTGGACGCTCTCGTTGGCCTCCGACCGCGCGACGTTCGACCTGCAGGTCGAGGCGCTGTCCGCGCCGGGCGAGATGGCCGACGGCGGCATGGAGGGCTACGAGCAGCTGTGCCGGTTCACCGGCGACGCGACGGTCGGCGGCCGGCGTGCGACGATCGACTGCCTCGGCCAGCGCGGCCACTCATGGGGCGCGCCGGACTGGGACGCGATGGCGCTGGCGCGGACGCTCGGCGTGTGGATGGGCGAGGACCTCGGCGTCTCGCTGCTCGCGATCCGCCCCGCCGGCAGCGACCGCCACGACCAGGAGACGATCGCGGCGTACCTCTACGAGGGCGGCGAGCCCGTCCGTGTCGAGGACCCGCGGCTGTCGACCGGCTACGACGGCGAGCTGCGCCAGCGGCGAGCCGGCCTCGAGCTGTGGGTGGACGAGGAGTCGCCCGCGCGCCGCGCAGCCGGCGAGGTCGTCTGCGGCACCTCGCTCGACCTCGGCCGGCTGCGGTTGGACTGCGCGTTCCTTCGCTGGCACATGGATGGCCGCGAGGGCGTCGGGCGCTACGACATCCTGCGGCGCGTCGACTAGGCGGTCGCCAGCCTCGTGCGGCGCTCCAGCGTGCCGGTCGCCAGCAGCGTCCCGACCGCGATCCAGAAGGCGCCGGCGACCGCGATGCAGAGCAAGGCGCCGCCGAGGGCGGTTGCGCGGCCTGCGAGGGAATTCGAGATGTTCGACATGGGCGCATCCTGCGCGTCCGCCGGCGGCGAATCGTCGGCGTGGCGGACGAACTTGCGCGACGACCCGCGGGCGATCCATGTACGACGAACGTCGTACGCGTGATCGGCCGCGAGGACGATGTCGTGGCGCTCTCGTGCTCGTACCGTGCGCGGCATGCATCCGGCCCAGCGCATCGCCTCCGTCCCCAGGCGCCCGACCAGGCTCGACCTCGCGATCGTCGCCGCGCTGCTCGCCTGGGCGCTCGCCGAGGCGCTGCTCGCGGACGGCTCCG
>VAYD01000336.1 GCA_005883905.1 Actinomycetota bacterium | reverse complement strand
GCAGGTGACGCTGAAGGGGATCGGCGGCGCCGTCGACCCGAAGGCATCCGCGATCGCGTACGCGTCGGCGCGCGCCGCCTTCGACGACTACGTCAAGCACGACAACCACGGGCGCGGGTTCGTGCTGATCGGCCATTCGCAGGGCTCGTTCATCCTCAAGCAGCTGATCGGCGACGAGATCGACAAGCGGCCCGCGCTGCGGCGGCGCATGGTCTCCGCGCTGCTGCTCGGCGGGAACGTCACAGACAAGGCCTACAAACACGTCCGGCCGTGCTCGAAGGCAGGGCAGACCGGGTGCATCGTCGGGTGGTCGATGTTCCACGACCCGCCGCCCTCTGACGCGCTCTTCGGCCGCACGACGCTGAAGGGCCAGCACGTGGTGTGCACGAGCCCGGGCAGCCTCGGCAGCTCGTCGAAGCTGCAGCCCTATGCGCCGTCGCTGCCGTTCCCCGGCACGATCGGCGTGGGTCTCGCGATCTTCGAGCCCAACCGGCCGACCGACATCTCGACGCCGTGGTACTTCGAGCCGGGCGTGCTGACCGGCACGTGCGCCACGACCGCCGACGGGGCGAGCTACCTCAAGATCGACGGCTCCGTGCTCCCGACGCCGGTGCCGACGCCGCAGTGGGGGCTGCACCTCGGCGATGTGAACCTCGCGCTCGGGAACCTCACGACGATCGCCCGCAAGCAGATCGCTGCCTACGCCGCCAAGCACTGACCAGCTCGCGCGCGACCCGCACACAGCGCTGCGGGAGCTGCGCGAGCGCGAGGGCCCGGTGGCGTGGGTGCCGGCGCTGAACGCGTGGCTCGTGCTGACGCGGGCGCGCGCGCTGGAGGTGATGCGCGACGACGCGACGTTCACGGTCGACGATCCGCGTTTCACGACCGGCCGCGTGGTCGGGCCGTCGATGCTGACGCTCGACGGCGCGGAGCACGCGCGCCACCGCGAGCCGTTCGCGCGGCCGTTCCGACGCGCGGCGGTGCTCGAGCGCTTCACGCCGGTCGTGGAGGCCGAGGCTGCCCGGCTCGCCGATCGGCTGGCGCCTGGCGCAGACCTGCGGCGCGGGTTCGCGGGGCCGCTCGCGGCGGCGATCGTCACGCATGCGCTCGGCCTGCAGGCCGTCGGCGTCCAGCGCGTGCTCGGCTGGTACGACGCGATCGTGGGCGCGGTGACCGAGCTCACCGCCGGCCGGCCGCTGCCGCGCTCCGGAGAGGAGGGGTTCGCGGCGCTGCGCGAGGCGCTGCTCGCAGGCGGCGTGCCTGACGACGAAGCGGTCTCGAACAACGCCGTCCTGCTCTTCGGCGGGATCGAGACG
This sequence comes from Actinomycetota bacterium, assembly GCA_005883905.1. GTDB lineage: Bacteria > Actinomycetota > Thermoleophilia > Solirubrobacterales > Solirubrobacteraceae > AC-49. The sequence continues at coordinate 3,178 of VAYD01000336.1, read as the reverse complement.
ACCGAGGGGATGATCGCGAACGCCCTCTGGCACCTGCTGACGAACGCGGACGCCCTGGCGCTGGTGCGCGACGATCCGGCGCTGCTCGTGAACGCGGTCGAGGAGTCGCTGCGGCTCGAGCCCGCGGCGGCGACGATCGACCGCTACGCCACGCGCGACGCCGATGCGATCCGCGCGGGCGATCTCGTGTCGGTCTCGATCGCAGCCGCCAACCGCGACCCCGCGGTGTTCGAGGATCCCGATCGCTTCGACGTGCGACGCGCCAACGCGAAGCTCCACCTCGCGTTCGCCCATGGCCCGCACGTCTGCATCGGGATGCACCTGGCTCGGCTCGAGGCGCACGTCGCGCTGCGGGTCGTGCTCGACCGGTTCCCGGCCCTGCGCCTCGCCGAGCCGACGGCGCCGCGCGGGCTCGTGTTCCGCAAGCCACCGGTCCTACGCGTCGACTTCTAGGATCCGGATCCCGAGCGCGTCCGCCAGCGTCCCGGCGCTGTTGACGACGTCGCTCCACGGCATCGCCGCGCCGCGCAGCGACGCCGCGCCACGGACGCCGTCGAGCGTGCAGCCGCGCAGCTCGCTGTGCTCGAACCGCGCGCCGGTCAGGTCGGCCTCGGTGAGCGTGCAGTCGCTGAAGCGCACGTGACGAAGCCGCGCCTCCTGGAAGCTCGAGCCGTCGATCCGGCAGTCCTCGAAGACCACCTGCTCGAGCGTGCACGCGGCGAACGACGCGAGGTCCACCCGCGACTCGGCGATCACGACGTCGCGCAGCCGGCCCTCGGTCAGCAGCAGCCCCGTCAGCCGGCAGCGCCGCAGCACGACCCGCCGCAGCGAAGCACCGCGCGCATCCACGTTGGCGAGGTTCGCGTCGGCCAGCTCCTCGTCGACGAGCTCGAACCCGGGCGCCCGCTCTCCCGGCTCGGGAAGCTGCGCCGGCGCCCTGTCAGGGTCACGGTCCGGCGCCTCGGGCTCGATATGAGAATGAGGGGTCAGACCCCTCATTCTCACGTGAGACTCTGCAACTGAGGGGTCAGTCCCCTCAGTTGCAACCTGCAAAAAAGGGGACAGACCCCTTTCTCGCATGCCGCGAATAAGGGGTCTGTCCCTTTTCTCGCATGATGCGAACCAGGGGACAGTCCCCTGATTCGCAGGGGTCTCAGGCCGTCTCTGGCACCGCCGCGCCGACCGGGGCCGCGGCGGGGCTGGCGAGGAGGCGCCAGCCGGCGATCGCGCCGACGACGCACACGGCCGTGCCGACGATCAGCGCCGTGCGGAAGCCGTCGACGTAGGCGGCATCGTGGAGGTGGACCGTCGCCGACGGGATCAGCGCGCCGAGGGCCGCGACGCCGACTGCGATCCCGCCCTGGCGGAACGTGTCGTTGACGCCGGACGCCAGGCCGCTCATCTCGATCGGGGCGCTGCTCATCGCGACGCCGGCGAGCGCCGGGTTGAACAACCCGGTCCCGATCGACGCGAGCAGGAAGCCCGGCAGGACGACCGTCCAGCTCGAGTTCTCCGTCGCCAGCGTCATCAGCGCCATGCCGATCGCGATCAGCGTCAGGCCGCCCGCGATGAGGGCCCGCGCACCGACGCGTTCGACGAGCTGCGCGCTCGCGCCCGCGACGAAGAACATGATCATGGTGCCCGGCAGGTAGGCCAGGCCGGCCTCGATCGCCGACAGAGAACGAGGCCGAGATCGCGAACACCGTGATCTGCGCCCCGGCGAACGCCGGGATGCGGAACAGGCTGAGCGGGAGCATCGGCTCACGCACGCGGCGCTCGATGCCCAGGAACGCGAGCAGCAGCGCCACCGAGCCGGCGATCTCGATCACGGTCGACGCCGACGACCAGCCGGCGTCGTTGCCGCGCAGCAGCGCAAGCACCAGCAGGAACAGGCCGCCGGTCAGCGCGATCTGCCCGGGCACGTCGACGCGCCGCGCCGCCGGGTCCTTCGACTCGGCGACCCGCCGCAGCGTGACGGCCAGCGCGCCGATGCCGATCGGCAGGTTGATCAGGAAGATCCAGCGCCAGCTCAGGCCGCTGGTCAGCGCGCCGCCGACGAGCGGGCCGACGGCGAACGAGGCGCCGATCGTCGCGCCGTAGATCGCCATCGCGCCGTTGCGCTCACGCGCCTCGGGGTAGGCGTTGACGAGCAGCGCCAGCGACGAGGCGAACAGGCCGGACGCGCCGATGCCCTGCACCACGCGCGCGGCGTTGAGCATCGCGATTGAGTCGGCCAGCGCGCACACGAGCGAGGCGACGGTGAAGACGACGAGGCCGGCCGCAAACACGTTGCGGCGGCCGAATCGGTCGGCGAGTGAGCCGATGGTGAGGACCGTGGTGGCCAGCGCGAGCGTATACGCGTCGACGACCCACTTGAGGGAGTCGAGGCTCGCATGGAGATCGCCGCCGATGTGGGCCATCGCCGTGTTCACGACGGCGATGTCCAGCATCAGCATGGCGGTGGCCAAGCAGGTCACGATGAGAGTCGGGCGCTTGGTCGAAGTCATGATGAGCGCAGCATGCGGTTGCGCGCGCAACGTGTCGTCCACCGCCGAGCCGATCTGCCGTCATCCGCGCGAATGACTGCCATCACGCGCCCCAGACCGTCGTGATGCCACGCAGGCCCCAGCGGTAGAAGCGCAGGGCCGACATGAGGATCGCGTCAGCGGGCACGCCGACGGCTTGGCCGTCCGCGAACCTGATCGCCGCAGACGGTTCGCCGTCGACGTCGGCGATGAGGAGGAGGTCTTCGGCGGTGGTGGACAGGCGGATGTTGAACTCGTTCATGCAAGGCAAGGACGTCCCGCCTTCCGTTGGCCATGCGCCGGTTCTCCGCCAGAAGCCGGCGGAGAACCGACGCCGCCGGTCGCTAACCGGCCCAGGGTCACCGTGACCCGCGCGCCGAGCTTCAGCCGCCTGCCCGGCCTCGCGGACTGCTTGCGCACGTGGCGGCCGCCGCGGCCCTTGACCTTCGCGGTGCAGCCCGCGCGCTTCAGGCGAGCTCGTGCCTTGGCGGCGCTCAGGCGCGTGAGCTGCGGCACGACACGGCCTTGGCGCCCACCACCGGGCCAGGGCCGGTCGACGGCGCGGCGCCGCGTTCGACGTGCTCGCAGTCGGCGTCGATGACGTCGTTCGGGTCCGCCGTGACGGTGTCGTCGCCGGCGCCGCAGGAGACGCT
>VAYD01000335.1 GCA_005883905.1 Actinomycetota bacterium | reverse complement strand
AGTGGGGCGGTTGCTGGCTGCCGAGGATCCGGCGACGGGCGCGCTGCTGGGCCGCCCGATGGTCGACGGCGGCGTGGCGGGCTTCGATCTGACCTTCAAGGCGCCCAAGAGCGTGAGCATCCTCTTCGGCATCGGCGAGCTCGAGCTCGCCGATGTGCTGCGCGAGTGCCATGACGCGGCGGTGGCAGACGCGCTGGCGTATCTGGAGCGGGAGGCGTGCCGGGCGCGGCGCGGCCATGATGGCGTCGTGCAGGTAGGCGGTGACGGGTTTGTCGCGGCCGCGTTCGGGCACCAGACGTCGCGGGCCGGGGATCCGCTGCTGCACACGCACGTGGTAGTGGCGAATCGGACACGAGGTCCGGACGCGCGCTGGACTGCGCTCGACGCACGGCCGCTCTACCGACATGCCAAGACGGCGGGGTACCTCTACCAGGCACGTCTACGGCGTGAGGTGAGCGACCGGCTCGCGTTGGACTGGGGCGAGGTTCGCAAAGGTTCGGCCGAGTTGGCCGGGTTCTCGCGCGAGCTGGTCGAGCACTTCTCTCGCCGGCGTAAAGAGATCGTCGAGCAGCTTGCGCTGCGCGGCGGCCACTCGCCTGCGTCCGCGCAGGCGGCGGCGCTGGTTACCCGCAAAGGCAAGGACTACGGGATGCCGACGGAGCGGCTGCGCGAGCAATGGCGGGCCCGCGCCGCCGAGCACGGGCTTGATCGTGAGCGCTGCAAGCAGCTCGTCGCCAGCCTCCCGCGCCCCACGGTGCCGGATGCGGTCGAACTCGACGAGCTGACGAGCCGAGCGAGCACGTTCACGCGCCGCGACGTGCTGCAAGCAGTCGCCTCCGCGCACCGCCACGGTGCGCCGGCCACCGTGCTCGAAACCCACGTCGACGCCCTACTGGCCGGGCCCAAGGTCGTGCCGATCGCCGTCCCGGACGAGGAGGTCCGTTACACGACCCTCGAGCAGGTGCGGCTCGAACGCCGGCTGCTGGAGACGGCTCATGCACGGTGCGACGCGGACGTCGCACGGGCCCGGGACGATCTCGTCGAGCAGGCGATCGAGCGGCGCTCGCTGGGCGCCGAGCAGGCCGAGCTCGTGCGCGCCTTGACCTCGTCGGGCGCCGGTGTGGAGGTGGTGCGTGCGCCGGCCGGGGCGGGCAACACGTTCGCGTTGGATGCTGCGCGCGAGGCGTGGGTGCGCAGCGGCATCGAGGTGAGCGGCTGCGCGCTGTCGGCGCGCGCGGCGGCCGAGCTGCGCGGGCAGGCTGCGATCGATGCCACGACGATCGCGCTGCTCAAGCTCGCCCTCGAGCGCGGCTACCCGCTTCCCCACCGCGGCGTCTTGGTCGTCGATGAGGCCGGCATGGTCGGCACCCGTGACCTCGCCGCGCTCGCTGACTATGCCAGGGAGCGCGACACCAAGCTCGTGCTGGTGGGCGATGACCGCCAGCTGCCGGAGATCGAGGCGGGTGGCGCATTTCGCGTGCTGGCCGAGCGCGAGGGCGACCTTGAGCTGCGCGAGCTGCGCCGACAGCAGGCGCCGTGGGATCGCCAGGCGCTCGCCGCGCTGCGCGACGGGCGTGCCGACGAGTGGGCCCAGGCCTACGCGGACGCCGAGCGCGTCGTGACGGCGCCCACCGCGCCGGCGCTGCGCGAGCGCTTGGCCGCCGACTGGTGGCGGGCCCGCGAGCAGGGAGGGGACGCCTTGATGGTCGCGCTGCGCCGCAGTGACGTAACCGATCTCAACAGCCGCCGGCGTGAGCAGCTGCGCGCCGCCGGCCGGCTCGGCCCAGATGTCCAGCATGGCAAGCGGTCATTCGCCGCGGGCGACCGCGTCACCCTCGGGCGCAACGACCGGCAGCTCGACGTCCTCAACGGCGACCGTGGCGAGGTCCTCGCCGCGACCGAGACGCACGTCGACGTCAAGCTCGACCGTGGCCGCGACGTGCGACTCCCCTCGCACTATGCCGAGCAGCACCTCGACCACGGCTACGCGATGACAGCTCATCGTGTTCAGGGCGCAACTGTCGACAAGACCTTCGTGTTGGGCAGCGACGAGTGCTACCGCGAGTGGGGCTACACCGCCCTCAGCCGACACCGCGACAGCGCGCACTTCTACGTGACCGCGCCCGCGCCGTTCCTCAACCGCGAGGCCCTCGACCTAGTGGAACATGAAGACCTCCTCGAGGCGATTGAGCGCACCCTCGACGACAGCCACCGCAAGGAGCTGGCCATCGAAGCGATCGAGCGCGACCCACGCGCCATCCGTGCGCTCCACGAGCTCGACGAAGTCCAGGAGCGCCAGCGCACCTACCGAGAGCGCCTCGACGCCCTGCGCGACCAGCGCGAACAGACCCCGTGGTACCAGCGCGCCGAACGCCACGACCTCGATCGCGCCATCGCGTCGAACGAGCACGTCACGTCCGACTGGGGCGACCACGTCGACGAGGTGCGCGAGAACCTCGACCGCCGCATCAGCCAGCCGTACGAGCCCGGCCCGCCGCAGCGCGCCCATGACCCGCTGGCCGACACGCCGTGGCTCGACCCCGCGCCGGCGCCCGATCTCGCCGACATCGATCGCGATCTCGGACCGTGAGCATGCTCTCGATCGACCTCCGGCAACTGACGGCCGCCGAGCGCCGCGATCTCGCAAACGCACTGCTGCGCGCCGCCTGGAGCGCCACCCTCACCGAGACGCGCGTACTCCTTCTCGACCTGCTCGTCGAGGCCGATGTCGATCACG
>VAYD01000334.1:3555-3827 GCA_005883905.1 Actinomycetota bacterium | reverse complement strand
CGGACTCGCCTCCACGATGCGTGCGCTCGCGGTTCCGGTTCAGTGCGACCGCAACGACCTGCTCGACACCGCCGGGACCGGCGGCGGCCGGACGACGTTCAACGTGTCGACCACGGCGGCGCTGATCGCCGCGGGCGCGGGCTGTGCCGTCGCCAAGCACGGCAACCGCAGCGCGACGGGACTCAGCGGCTCCGCCGACGTGCTCGAGGCGCTCGGCGCGCGGATCGACCTGAACGCCGGCGCGGTTGCGCGTTGCATCGCCCAGGTCGGCT
>VAYD01000334.1:0-3401 GCA_005883905.1 Actinomycetota bacterium | reverse complement strand
TGGGACCGACCGGGCGTTGGTAGTGTCCAGCGAGGATGGCCTTGACGAGATGAGCACCGCGGCCCCCACGCACGTCGTGGAGGTCAACGGCGACGCCATCGAGCGCTACACGGTCTCCGCCGGCGACGTCGGGATCCCCACTGCGCCGGAGGACGCCGTCGCCGGAGGCACCCCCGACGTCAATGCCCGCGTCACGCGCGCGATCCTCGGCGGCGAGTCCTCAGCGCACGCCGATCTCGCCTACCTGAATGCGGGCGCGGCGATCTACGCCGCCGGCCGCGCCGACACGCTCGCCGACGGCGTCGAAGCCGCTCGCGCGGCGTGCACCGGCGGCGCCGCGGCGACCACGCTCGACGACTTCGTCGGGCTCAGCCAGGAGCTGGCGCGACCATGAGCGTCCTGGACCGGATCGTCTCCTCGACGCTCGAGGACGTCGAGCGCAGACGCAGCAGCGTGCCGCTCGCGCAGCTCGAGTCCCAGGTCGCCGAGCGGCCCGAGGGCCGGCCGTTCACCGAGGCGCTCCTGCGTCCCGGGATCTCGCTGATCGCCGAGCACAAGCGGCGCTCGCCGTCGGCGGGCGAGATCCGCTCGGGCGCCACCGTCAGCGACATCTGCCGAGCCTACGAGCGCGGCGGCGCCACTGCGCTGAGCGTGCTGACCGAGGGCCCGCACTTCGGCGGCTCGCTCGAGGACCTGCACGAGGCGCGCGCGGCGAGCGTGCTGCCGATCCTGCGCAAGGACTTCATCGTCGACCCCTACCAGGTCTACGAGTCCGCGGCCGCCGGCGCCGACGCGGTGCTGCTCATCGTGGCAGCGCTGCACGCCGACGACCTGGCCGTCCTGCATCGCGAGGCGCGCGGGCTGGACCTCGACGTGCTCGTCGAGGTGCACGACGAGGACGAGCTCGACTGTGCGCTGGACGTCGTCGAGGCCGACGTGATCGGCATCAACAACCGCGACCTGACCGACTTCAGCGTCGACCTGGACCGCACCTTCGAGCTGCTCAGCGACGTGCCGGCGGGCAAGACCGTCGTCTCGGAGTCGGGCATCCACACGCGCGACCAGCTGGACGAGCTCGAGCGCGTCGGCGTCGATGCCGTGCTCGTCGGGGAGGGGCTGATGCGCGCCCCGGACGTCGAGGCGGCGGTGCGGGCGCTGACCGGCGAGCACGACGCCGCCTGACGATGGTCGTCGGCCTCGTCGGCAGCGGCAACATGGCGACGGCCCTGGCGCGCGGCTGGGGCGAGCCGGTGCTCTGCACCGACGTGGTCGCGGAGCGCGCGCAGGCGCTGGCGGCGGCGACGGGCGGCGAGGCGGTTGCCTCCAACGCCGAGCTGGCGCAGCGCGCGGACCTCGTGATGCTCTGCCACAAGCCCTACCAGCTCGACGAGGTCGCGCAGCAGATCGGCGGCAACGCCAAGGCGATCGCGTCGATCCTCGCCGGCGTGACGATCAGCCGGCTGGAGTCGGCGTACCCCGGCACGCCCGTCATGCGGCTGATGCCCAACACCGCGGTCGAGGTCCGGCGCGGGGTCATCTGCTACGCCCCGGGAAACCAGATGGGCGAGCCGCTGGCCGCGGCCCTGCTCGAGCTGCTCGGGCGCTCGGGCCGCGTCCTGGCCGTCGAGGAGCCGCTGATCGACGTCGCGATGGCGCTGATCTCGGTCGCGCCGGCCTACATCGCGCTGATCGCCGAGGCGTGGGTCGACGCGGTTGTCGCGCGCGGGATGCCGGCCGATCAGGCGTCGGCGATGGTCGCGGAGGCGATCGCCGGTTCGGCCGAGCTGTTGAGCGCCAACGACGTCGACACGCTGCGCACGCGCCGCGCCGTGACGACGCCCGGCGGCGTCACGGCCCAGGGCCTGGACGCGCTCGAGCGCGCGGGGATCCGCGCCGCGTTCCGCGACGCGGTGGACGCCGTCGTCGACCACGTGCCTTGAGCCTGCGGATCGATCACGTCCTCTACGCCATGCACGACCTCGAGGCCGGCGCCACGCGCTTCGAGGAGGACCTGGGCCTCGAGTCGGTCCCCGGCGGTCGCCATCCCAAGTGGGGCACCGCGAACCGGATCGTCCAGCTCGGCCCCGACTACCTCGAGCTCGTCGCCGTCGCCGATCCTCAGGTCGCCGCGCAATCGGCGTTCGGGCGCATGGTGCTCGACGCGGGTGAGCGGCTCCTGGGCTGGTCGGTGGCCACCGACGACCTCGACGAGGTCGCGGCGCGACACGGCCTCACGGTCCGGCGCGGCGGCCGCTCGCGGCCCGACGGCGTCCGCCTGACGTGGCGCTACGCGGGCGTGGAGGAGGCCGTCGCCAGCGGCGGCGCGCTGCCGTTCTTCATCCAGTGGGAAGGCCCCGGAGAGCTGCACCCGGGCGGCGACCACACGGCGCCGCCCGGCATCGCGTGGGTCGAGGTGGCGGCCGACGCGGCACAGCTGCGCGACTGGCTCGAGGGCGCGCGGCTGCCAGTGCGCTTCGCCGCACAGGGGGATGGGATCATCGCCGCCGGGATCCGCGAGATCGTCCTCGTTTAGGAACCTTTATACGCCGTTATGGAGGCACTGAGGCCTCTTGCCGATGCTTGTCGGCAGCAATGCAGACTCCTCGCTCGATCCTCCCCGTCGCCCTCGTGAGCGGCCTCGTCGGCGGCGGCCTCGTCGCCGGCGCCGTAGCGGTGCTCGACCTCGGCGGCAGCGACAAGACCACGACCGTCGTCCAGCAGGCGCCGCTGGCGACCGCCGACGCCGGCCAGAAGACGGGCAACCCCCTGACGGCGCGCGACATCTACAAGCGCGACGCGCCTGGGGTCGCGTTCATCACCGCAGACATCGTCCAGCGCACGCAGGGCAGCCCGTTCGACTTCGGGATCCCGCAGGAGCAGCAGGGCACCGCGACCGGCTCGGGCACATCCTCACGAACGCGCACGTGGTGGAGGGTTCGAAGACCGCGTCGGTGCGCTTCGAGGAAGGCGGCGACCTGATCGACGCCGACGTGGTCGGGCGCGACCTCTCGACCGACATCGCGGTGCTGAAAGTCGATCCGTCGCAGGCGAAGCTGAAGCCGCTGGCGCTGGGCAACTCGAACCGCGTGCAGGTGGGAGACCCAGCGATCGCGATCGGCAACCCCTTCGGCTACGACCGCACCGTCACCACCGGCATCATCAGCGCGCTCCAGCGCCAGATCAGGGCGCCCAACGGCTTCACGATCGACCACGTCATCCAGACCGACGCCGCGATCAACCCCGGCAACTCGGGCGGGCCGCTGCTCGACGCAGCCGGGCGCGTCATCGGGATCAACTCGCAGATCGAGACGGGCAGCGGCGGCAACGGCAACGTCGGCATCGGCTTCGCGATCCCGATCGACACGATCAAGCAGAAGCTCAGCGAGCTCAAGACGAAGGGA
>VAYD01000351.1 GCA_005883905.1 Actinomycetota bacterium | reverse complement strand
CAGATGAAGCAGGCCGATCGGACCGGCGCTCGATACGTTGCGATCCTCTACCCGGACGGGACGGTGCTGCGCGACATGGATTCAGGGCAGGAGGAGAAGGTCGAGCGCCCCGGCGTCGTCGCCGGCGTGCTGAAGGGGCGCCACGCGCTGTGAACCATCCGCCGCGCGCCAACGGCTACCGCGACGCCTGGTGCGGCGAGCTGACCGGCGAGCGCGCCGGCTCCAAGGCGCGTGTCGCCGGATGGGTCCACCGCCGCCGCGACCACGGCGGCCTGATCTTCATCGACCTGCGCGACCGCTCGGGGATCGTCCAGCTCGTCTTCCACCCGGACTCCAGCGGCGACGCGTTCGCCAAGGCGGAGCGGTTGCGCTCCGAGCACGTCGTCTCGGCGTCCGGCGAGGTCGTCCGCCGCGAGGAGGGCAACGTCAACCCGAACCTCCCGACCGGCGAGATCGAGCTGTCGGTGGCAGACCTCGAGCTGCTCGCCGAGTCCGAGACGCCACCGTTCCCGCTCGACGACGACACCGTCGAGGTCGACGAGCTGATGCGCCTGCGCTACCGCGCGCTGGACCTGCGCCGCCAGCCGATGCAGGACGTGATGGTCCTGCGCCACCGGATCATCAAGGCGATGCGCTACGTGCTCGACGAGCTCGACTTCCTCGAGATCGAGACGCCGATCATGACCCGCTCGACGCCCGAGGGCGCCCGCGACTTCCTCGTGCCGAGCCGCATGCAGCCGGGCTCGTGGTACGCGTTGCCGCAGTCGCCGCAGCTCTTCAAGCAGCTGCTGATGATCGGCGGCTATGAGCGCTACTTCCAGATCGCGCGCTGCTTCCGCGACGAGGACCTGCGCGGCTTCCGCCAGCCGGAGTTCACGCAGCTCGACATGGAGCTGTCGTTCGTGGACGAGGAGGACGTGATCGGCGTCAGCGAGAAGGTGATGGCCGCCGTCTTCGAGGCGGCGGACTTCGACGTCCCGCCGGCGCCGTGGCCGCGCCTGCCCTATGACGAGGCGATGCTGCGGTTCGGCAGCGACAAGCCCGACCTGCGCTACGGCATGGAGCTCCACGACGTCGGGCCGCTGCTCGCCGGCAGCGAGTTCAAGGTCTTCGAGAACGTGCTCGCCAACAACGGCACGATCCGCGCGTTCAACGCCGGCTCGCGCGAGCTGAGCCGCTCGGAGCTCGACGGGCTCAACGAGATCGTGCAGCGCCACGGCGCCAAGGCGGTCGCGCCGATCTACGCCGAGGGCGACGGCTGGGCCGGCAACCTCGCGAAGTTCTTCAGCGACGAGCAGATCCGCGCGGTGAACGCCGAGCTCGAGGCATCCGACGGCGACCTGCTGCTGTTCGTCGCCGACCGCCGTCACATCGCGCCGGTCGCGCTCGGCGCGCTGCGGATCGAGTTGGCCGAGCGCTTCGGCCTGATCCCGGCGGATCGCCACGAGCTTGTCTGGATCGTCGACTTCCCGTTGTTCGAACGCGACCCGGAGGCGGGCCGCTGGACCGCGATCCACCATCCGTTCACCGCGCCCCGTGGGTCGTTCGAGGATCCCGAGACGCTGCGCTCGCGCGGCTACGACCTCGCGCTCGACGGCGTCGAGATCGGCGGCGGCTCGATACGTATCCACACCGCCGAGGTGCAGCAGGAGGTCTTCAAGACCCTCGGGATGTCGGAGGAGGAGGGCCAGGCGCGCTTCGGCTTCCTCCTGGATGCGCTCAGGTACGGCGCGCCGCCACATGGCGGCATCGCGTTCGGGATCGACCGGATCGTGGCGATCGCGGCGGCCCGCGAGTCGATCCGTGACGTGATCGCGTTCCCCAAGACGGCCTCCGGAGCCGACCCGCTGACGGGCGCTCCGGCGCCCGTCGACGCGCAGCAACTGCGCGAGCTGGGCGTGCGCTCGCTCGTCGAACCGCAGGCTTAGTGCTCAAGTCGGCGCGGATCGCGCCGATACGTGGAGCGTGGACCAGGTCTCCAAGCCCGTACTGATCGCGCTCGCCGCGGTGCTCGTCGTCGTCGTCGCGCACTTCACGATCCTCGCGCCCAAGAGCGACTCCGGCGGCTCCGGGCCGGCGTCGGCGACTGCTCCCGGCCAGGCCGGGCTGCAGAGCGCCATCGACAAGGCCAACAACGCGGTCGGCACCAGCAAGGCGTCGGCCACCGCTCACGAGCAGGCCGCTGCCGCCGCCTCGGGCGACGCAACACCGTCCGCGCAGGCATCCACGCCCGCCACGACGAGCGCGAGCGCCAAGGCCGCCGCCAAGCCCGCCGCGGCAAAGCCGGCGAAGCCGCAGATCAAGCTCGCCCCGGGCGACAAGTCGGGCCCGATCCTTCAGGACCTCGACAGCGGCAAGGTCGTCGTCGCGCTCTTCTTCAACCCGCACGGCGCCGACGACAACGCGGCGCTCCGCGCCGTCCGCGCGGCTGATCACCATCACGGCAAGGTCGTCGTGCACTCGATCCCGATCGACGACGTCGGCGACTACGACGCGCTGACGACCGACGTGCAGGTGCTGCAGGCGCCGACGATCCTCGTGATCGGCCCCGACCACAAGGCCCGCACGATCATCGGCTACACGGAGGTCAAGGAGGTCGACCAGACCGTCAGCGACATCGGCGGCAAGGGCTTCCAGGTCAAGGCGGCCAAGCACCTCACCGGCTTCATGTCGAAGGCCACGAACGTCTGCGACGGCGACGCGTTCAGCTTCACGGCGGGCGAGCTGCCCGAGAGCGCCACGAGCGTCGAGGGCTACCTGACCCACGCCGCCAAGAAGCTGCGCAGCAGCCGTGCGCGGTTGGTGAAGATCCCCGCCTCGGGCGCCAAGCAGGTCGCCGCCAAGCGTGCACTGCTCGCCGCGTACGGCGGTTATGCCAACACGCTCGACTCGGCCGCCGCGCGCATCCACGCCGGCGCCGACCCCGGCCCGGTGATCTACGGGATGGTCCGGGCGGGCGACACCATCACGAAGCACTACGAGCCGGCGCTGCGCGCCGTGCGCGACCACCACTGCCTCTCCGCGTAGGGTCGCCCTAGACTCGGGCGTGTGCCCGACGAGCGCTTCGCTGAGCAT
>VAYD01000350.1 GCA_005883905.1 Actinomycetota bacterium | reverse complement strand
GGCAAGGTCGAGACCGAGGCCACGATCAAGATCTGGGTCAACGGCGAGCGCTTCGTCCGCACCGCCGAGGGCAACGGCCCGGTGCACGCGCTGGACCGCGCGCTGCGCGACGCGATCGGCGAGATCCACCCGCACCTGAAGGACATCGAGCTCGTCAACTTCAAGGTGCGCATCCTCGACGAGACGAAGGGCACCGACGCGGTGACTCGCGTCCTGCTCGACGCATCGGACGGCCTCGACTCGTGGGGCTCGATCGGCGTCAGCGAGAACATCATCGCGGCCTCGTGGGAGGCGCTCGTCGATTCGCTGGAGTACGCGGAGCAGCCGGCTCGCGACCGCGTGTGATCCCACTCGCCAAGCCCGTCATCGGCCCGCGCGAGGAGGAGCTCGTGCTCGAGGTGCTGCGCTCCGGGCAGCTCTCGCTCGGGCCGCGCGTGCCGGCGTTCGAGGAGGCGTTCGCGGCACGGCTCGGGGTGGCGCACGCGTGCGCGGTCTCCTCCGGGACGACTGGCCTGCACCTCTCCCTGCGCGCCGTCGGCGTGTCCGAGGCCGACGAGGTGGTGACCTCGCCGTTCTCGTTCGTCGCGTCGGCCAACAGCGTGCTGTTCGAGCGCGCGCGTCCCGTGTTCGCCGACATCGATCCGGTCACGCTGAACCTCGATCCCGACGCCGCGCGCGCGGCGGTGACCGAGCGCACGACTGCCCTGCTGCCAGTCCACATCTTCGGGTTCCCGGCCGACCTGCCCGCGTTCGAGTCGTTCGGCCTGCCGATCGTCGAGGACGCGTGCGAGGCGCTCGGCGCCTTCCACGCCGACGGCAAGGCGGTCGGCGGCCGCGGCCACCCGGCGGTGTTCGGCTTCTACGCCAACAAGCAGATCACCACGGGCGAGGGCGGGATGGTCACGCTCGGCGACGCGGCGATGAAGGAGCGCATCGACTCCGAGCGCAACCAGGGCCGCGCGCCCGACATGGGCTGGCTCGATCATGACCGGCTCGGCTTCAACTACCGGCTGAGCGACATCGCCTGCGCGCTCGGGCTGGCGCAGCTCGAGCGGCTCGACGAGATGCTCGCCGGTCGCGCGCGCGTCGCGCGGTGGTACGCCGAGGCGCTGGCGTCGATCGAGGGCCTCGGCCTGCCGGTGGCGGAGCTCGCCGGCGACCGCCGCGGCTGGTTCGTCTACGTCGTGCAGCTGCCGAAGGACGGGCCGGCCCGCGACGACGTCGTCGTGGCGCTGCGCGAGCGCGGGATCCAGAGCAAGCCGTACCTGCCCGCGATCCACCTGATGTCCTTCTACCGCGAGCGCTTCGGCCATCGCGAGGGCGAGTTCCCCGTCTGCGAGGACGTCGCCGCGCGCTCGATCGCGCTGCCGTTCTTCCCCGCGTTGACCGAGGGCCAGGTGGCCGAGGTCGCACAGGGTTTGAAAGCAGTGGTCGAGGATCCATAAACTAGGGCATGGCCTCCGGTCCGCTCGGACGCGATCAGCTCTCGCGCCGCCGCGCGCGGCGCGTCGGCGCGGTGGGCTTCGCGGTTGCGACCGCGCTGCCGTTCGCCCTCTGGCACAGCGTGATGGGCGACGTCCTGTCGCAGGCCCGGGTCGACGTGCGCTACCTCGTGATGGAGCTCACGCCCTGGCTGCTGATGGGGCTCGGGCTGGCGTGCTTCGCCTACGTCATGGTTCTCGACAGGCGCGACCGCGACCGGCGCTTCTACGGGCAGCCGACGCGCGCGTGGTTCGCATGGGGCGTGACGCTGTACCTGCTGGGCTTCGGGCTTGCGACCCAGGTCTCGCAGATGGCGGGCGGGCTGAGCGCCTACTAGCTTTCAGCGAGTGAGCCGCTTCAGCGAGCCCCAGGATCCCGCGTTCCAGCGGATGAACGCCTCGCTGGCGTTCGACCGGCGCCTGTGGCCGCAGGACGTCGCACAGTCGCGCGCGCACGCGACGATGATCGCGGCGCGGGGGATCATCTCCGAGGCCGATCGCGACGCGCTGCTCGCGGGTCTCGACGCCGTCGAGCGCGAGCTCGCGGACGGCACGTTCCCGTTCGCGCCCGACGACGAGGACATCCACATGGCGGTGGAGCGGCGGCTGACCGAGATCGCTGGGCCGGTCGGCGGCAAGCTGCACACCGCGCGCTCGCGCAACGACCAGGTCGCCACCGACGTCGCGCTGTTCACGCGCGAGGCGGCGCT
>VAYD01000349.1 GCA_005883905.1 Actinomycetota bacterium | reverse complement strand
GGACGGCGGGCGCAGCTCGTACCGCGGCCTGCTCGAGGTCGCCAAGGGCGCCCACGGCTCGAAGTCCAAGGTCGTGTGCGACGCGCTGCTGCTCGATCCCGACTCGCGCTCGGACACGTACCCGACGATCCGCATCGGCGAGGACGACGTCGATGTCGGCCACGAGGCCACGGTCTCGAAGGTCGGCGAGGAGCAGCTCTTCTATCTGCAGTCGCACGGCATCGACGAGGAAGAGGCCTCCAAGCTGATCGTCAACGGCTTCATCGAGCCGATCGTCAAGGAGCTCCCGATGGAGTACGCCGTCGAGATGAACCGGCTGATCGAGCTCCAGATGGAGGGTTCGATTGGCTAGCTGGGAGACCCTTGAGCTCCCGCAGTTCAAGGGCGTCACGGGCTGGGAGTTCACCGAGCTCAAGGGCTTCGACCTGGCCGCATACCCGACCGCGACCGCGGGGGAGTACTCCGCCGAGGTCGAGCCGGTCTTCGAGGCGCCCGAGGGCGCCGTCGAGGTGCGCCAGGCAGACCACGGCTGGACGCGCAGCGACGCCGCGAACACCGAAGGTCCGCTGGTCATGCCGCTCAGCCAGGCCGTCGAGGAGCACGGCGACCTGGTCGACCGCTACCTCGGCAAGATCGTGCCGGCCGAGGAGGACGCCTTCGTCGCGCGCAACGCGTCGGAGTGGGAGGGCGGGGCGTTCGTCTACGTGCCGCGCAACGTCAAGCTCGACGCGCCCGTTCTGCTCGACGTCCTGCAGTCCCAGGAGGGCACCGCGCTGAACTGGCGCGTGCTCGTCGTCCTCGAAGAGGGCGCCGAGGCCGAGGTCTGGGAGCAGTACGTCGCCACGGCGCCGGGCCTCGTCACCACGGTCGTCGAGCTCGTCGTCGGCGACAACGCGCGCCTGCGCTTCGTCAGCGCGCAGGACCTCGACGAGTCCTCGTACATCTTCGGGACGCAGCGGGCGAAGGTCGCCCGCGACGGCAAGCTCGACTGGGTGGTGCTCGGGTTCGGCTCGGGCAACGGCAAGATCTTCCAGAACACGATCCTCGACGGCGAGGGCGCCGAGGGGAAGGTGACCGGCGCGTACGCCACGCGCGGGCGCCAGCACCTGGACTTCGACACCACGCAGGAGCACGCCGCGGCCAACTGCACCTCCGACCTGGCGTTCCGCGGGATCCTCGGCGGCCGCTCCAGCGCGGTCTGGCGCGGGATGATCAAGGTCGATCACGGCGCGCAGCAGACCGACGCCTTCCAGGAGTCGCGCAACCTGCTGCTGAGCAAGAAGGCCCACGCCGACGCGATCCCCGGCCTGGAGATCCTGGCCGACGACGTGCGCTGCACGCACGCGGCCGCGATCGCCCAGATCGACCCCGACCAGCTCTTCTACCTGCGCGCGCGCGGGCTCGACGCGGAGGTCGCCTCGCGGCTGGTGGTGGAGGGCTTCCTGGCCGAGCTCGTCGAGCGCTTCGAGGAGGGGCCGGTGCGCGACGCGCTGGCGACCGCCCTCGAGCGCCGGCTGGCTGCTGTCCTGGGTTAGCTCGAGGCGCTGATCACCCCCGTGTCGCTCGGGGTCTGCTGCGGCTTGGTGTAGGGCGAGATCGGGCCGCTGCCCGGGTCCGTGATCATCGGCTGGCCGAACAACTTGATCTTGCCACCGCTGATCCGGGCCATCTGCACGCCGGCGAAGCCGCCATGGTCGTCCGCGGAGTAGCGGAACGGGACGATCCCCGGGCCCGGAGCGACCTTGCCGGCGTTGAGCGCGTCGACGACGTCCTGACGGGACGGGTCGCTGCCCGCCGCCTTCAGCGTCGCCGCGAACGTGTACGCCGCCGCCATGCCGTACTCGACGTTGCCGTCGAACGGCGCCTTCGCGTCGTACTGGTCGTGGATCTTCTTGAACAGCGCGATCCACGGGTTCGACGTGTCGTTGACGGAGGGCAGGTAGCCGTTCGTGTAGGCCCCCTCGATCAGCGCGGTGTTCGCCTTGCCCTTCGAGAACGCCTTCAGGAGCCCGCCGACCGTTGTCGGGTCGGCGCCGACGTTCGAGATGAACAGCTGCGGCTTGTAGCCGACCTTGAACGAGACGAGCTGCCCCAGCGCCGTGTAGGCCGGGATCGTGAAGTCGACCAGGACGTCCGCCTTGGCCTTCTGGATAGCCGTGATCTGGGGAGCGACGTTGGTGTCCCCGGGCTGGTAGGGCTTGGCAGCGACGATCTGGTCGCCGATCTCCTCCTTCAGGCCGGTGAGGCCGCCCTGCCCGAAGTCGTCGTCCTGGTAGAAGACGCCGACCTTCTTGCCGGCGAAGTTCTTCTTGATGTAGTCGCCGAGGATCTTGCCCTCGATCTGGTAGCTCGTCTGCCAGCCGAACGTGTACGGATGCGCCTTGGCGTCGTCCCAGCACGGGCACCCCGACGCGACGAACAGGTCCGGGACCTTCGACGTGTTGAGGTAGTCGACGACCTTCGTGTGCGTGGGCGTGCCGAGCCCGTTGAAGATCCCGAAGACCTTGTTCTGCAGGACGAGCTCGCGCGTGACGCTGACCGTCTTGGTCGGGTTGTAGCCGTCGTCCTTGTAGGTGTAGTCGATCTTGCGGCCGTTGATGCCGCCCTGGGCGTTGACATACGCGAAGAACGCCTTCGACGCCGGCGCGATCTCGCTATAGCCCGGGGCCGCCGGCCCGGTCAGCGGTGTATGGGCGCCGATCTTCACCGTCTTGTCGGTGATCCCGGGCGACGACGAGCCGCCGCCGCCACCGCTGTTGCCGCAGCCCGCTGCGAGCAGCGCAGCCACGGCGACGCTCCCGGCCAGCGCAAGGCCT
>VAYD01000348.1:3262-5546 GCA_005883905.1 Actinomycetota bacterium | reverse complement strand
CCTGCGTCGCCGAAGGCGCCGGGCGATCGCTTGAGGACTTCGACACCGTCCTCAAGGCGACGCGCAGCTGGACGAGCGCCCCCCGCCGCGCCGCCACGACGCATCGCTAGCCGGGACCTTTAGAGACGGCGAGGCGCTGAGTCCATTTTTGTGCACGGTGCGCAACAGCACGCCGTTCGCTGGTCAAGTTATGCAGTGCGCTTGGATCGTGTCCACGTGCCGCTGGCGGAGCTTAGGTTCGTTGCAACAGGCAACCACCATGGGGGAGACCGCACGATGCGTCTCAAGATCCGTAAGCGCTTGGCCATCGCAGCTGGGCTGGGCTGCACGCTCCTCGGCTTACTCGCCCCGACCGCGTTTGCGAACGGTCCCGGGACCTGGCAGTCACGGGCCGATTTGCCGGCGGGGGTTGAGGGCCCGTCGACGGCGAACGTCGGCAATCTGATCGTCGCCGCGTACGGGTTCGGCCCGGCGGGCGACTCCAACGAAACGCGCATCTACAACATCGCGCAAGACGCGTGGTCGCTAGGTTCACCCGCGCCCGGCCCTGCGAGTTCTGAAGGGATCGCGGTCAGCCACGGCGACAGTGTCTATGCCCTCGGCGGGCGCAATGGCGCCGGCATCGACAACAACCGCTACACCCCCGATACCGATACGTGGACGAGCCTGGCGCCGATGCCGACAGCGCGCGATGGCCTCGGCGCTGCGGTGGTCGGGAACGCGATCTACGCGATTGGCGGCCGCCCTGAGACGGGCGGTCCCTGCTCGAGCTTTGACCAGTTCGCGACCGTGGAGCGATACGACATCGCATCTGACACCTGGAGCGAAGTGGCGGCACTGCCCAGCCCGCGCTCGGACGTCGGCGCGATCGCACACGGCGGGAAGATCTACGCGTTCGGCGGCTGCCGGCTGGGCACTGAGACCGTCACCGACGAGGTCGACATCTACGACCCGACGACGGACACCTGGAGCCAGGGGGCTCCGATGCCGACCGCACGTGCCGGCTTCTACGGGATCGGGATCAAGGGGAATCGCGTCTACGTGATGGGCGGTCTTGACGCCGCCGGTTCGGCCTCAGCCGCCAACGAGGTCTACGACATCGCCCACGATTCCTGGAGCACGGACACGCCGATGGAACACCCGCGCGGCGAGATGGGCGTCGCCTCGCATGGCGGGCGGATCTACACCGTCGGCGGAGGCATCCCGGCCTTCGGCACACCGCAATCCACCCTCGACGTCTTCAAGCCATGACCTGCCCCTGAAGACGACCTCCGCCCGCATGTTGGCCCGGGCCCCGAAGACCACGACTATTCCGGTTGACGGGGCCCGCGGGCGGATGCGGTGTGTCAGGCGGCTGGTCGCGGCGGGGCGAGACAGTTCGCGGACTACGTTGCGTATGCCGACGTTCTTGTAATTGAAAGGTTCGGCCCTTGCTCTGCATTCCCTCGCGGGCGTAATCGCGAAGGCCGGTGTCGTTGGCGGTGGCAGCGCTATCGGGCTAGCTGCTGCCGGGCCTACGCGCCTCCTGTTGGAGACGGTGCCCGCTTGCGGCGGATGGGGATCCATGAGCCTTCTGAGACTGGCGTCGGTTGCAGGTAGGGACTGCCGGTCGTCAAGTAAGGGTCAAGTAGCCACTGGGACCAACGCCGGGTAAATCAGAAGCCCCGGCAAGCATCGAGCCTCGAATCCGCGGCTTCTCAGCGTCTACGGCGACGACTCAGTGAACCGTGGCCCTGCTCGGGTCGGGAGTTCGAGTCTCCCCGTCGGCTTGCCGCGACGGTGGCACCGGGTAGCGTGCCGGACCATGCCGACCCGGCGGATCGTCATCGACCACCTCACGATCGGGGTCACCGATCTCGCGGTGAGCCACGCGTTCTACCTCGCAGCGCTGGCGCCGCTGGGCTTCGTGGAGCAGGCGCCGTGGAGCGAGGAGGCGCGCGACGTTGCGTTCGGCCCGCCGGGCCTCGACGACTTCGCGATCTCGACGCTCTACGACGCCGGCTCCGGAACCCACGTCGCCTTCGCCGCCGATACGCGGGAGGAGGTCGACGCGTTCCATCGCGCCGCCCTGGCCGCCGGGGGCCGCGACAACGGCGCGCCGGGTCCGCGGCTGGAGTACTCGCCCGGCTACTACGGCGCCTTCGTGCTCGACCCGGACGGCCACAACATCGAGGCCGTCTTCCACCCCGAGCCCTGACGCGCTCAGCGGCGGCTCTGGGCGCCGGCGTCGCTCGTGATGCCGGACGGAAGTCCTAGCCCGGACCGTCGTTCACCAATGCATCAC
>VAYD01000348.1:0-3247 GCA_005883905.1 Actinomycetota bacterium | reverse complement strand
CACGAGTGGGGTAACGGCCGGCGCGCTGCTGGCGCTCTTGCCGGGAGCCGGGACCGGGGTCGCAGCTGCGTCCACGTGCTCCCTCGGATCGGGTGGCGCGATCCAGCACGTCATCTACGTCCAGTACGACAACACGCATCTGACGCGCGACAACCCGAATGTCCCGTCCGATCTCGAGCAGGTGCCCGCGCTGCAGAGCTTCCTGAAGACCAACGGGACGCTCAGCTCCAACGACCACACGATCCTGATCTCGCACACGGCCGGCGGGATCATCTCGGCGCTCACCGGCCTGTACCCGGACCGCAACGGCGTCGGCGTCTCGAACTCGTTCGGCGTGTTCCATGCCGACGGCTCGCCCGACGCCTCGAACGGCCCCGCGGGAGGGACCTCCGCGTTCACCTACTGGACGGACCCGGTAACAGTCGACAACACGCTGCCGAACCTGATCAGCGACGGCCAGCACAACACGCCGGCGCCGTGGGTTCCGTCGATCGCCAACATGGAGCTCGAGAACACCAAGACGACGCCGGCCGGGGACATCACGAAGGTCTACGGCAACGGCTCGCCGGAGTGGAACTTCGCCGGCGACGGCGCGATCGCGAGCGGCAAGAAGGTCACGGATTTCGAGGGGATCGCGGTCCACTGCGCCGCGGCGTCGACGGTCTGCTCGACCCCCAACGGCGGGAAGCCCGACGTGCTCCCGGACGAGCCCGGCGGCTACGCCGGCTTCAACGGCCTGTTCGGCGCGGCCTATGCCAACCAGGTGATCGACCAGCCCGGTGGCTTCCAGTCCTCGACCGCGGACACTGACGGCACCAACCACGGGTTCAACGACCTGCCGCCCGCGGTCAACGACGTCTTCGACTTCTCGCACACGTCCACCCCATCGACATGCACGCTCGCCCCCGACGCGACGCCGTGCCCTGCGACGCAGGCGGTCGGCAGCGGCGGGATCAACGGGTTCCCGAACAACTTCAACCCGAGCGCCGCACAGACGCTCGGCTACGTCGCGGCCATGCAGGAGAGCGGCATCCCGGTGACGATGGCCTATATCCGCGACTCGCACGACAACTTCGACAAGACGGGCAACTGCCCGAACAACAGCAACGCCAACGGTCCGGGCAGCGCCTGCTACGTCCAGCAGCTCGCCGAGCAGAACCAGGCCTACGAGGCGTTCTTCAACCGCCTGGCCGCTGACGGCATCGACAAGACCAACACGCTGTTCGTGTTCACGGTCGACGAGGGCGACCACTACGCGGGCGGCCCGCCGACGAACCAGGGCGCGTGTGACGGCGTCACCGCGGCCTGCACGTACGACCCGGGCCTCACGGGCCCGAACACGGTCGGCGAGTTCACGACCAACCTCACCAACCTCGTCCAGACGGAGTCGGGCGACCAGACGCCGTTCTTCTTCCACTTCGACGACGCTCCGACGATCTACGTCCCGAATGCGCCGAACGGGCCGCCGGCCCCAACGGACCCGAAGGTCCGCAACCTCGAGCGCGAGATGGGGGCGCTGACGATCACCAACCCGCGCACGGGCAACGTCGACGTGGTCACGCAGCACATCGCCGATCGTGTGACGCAGGACATCCTGCACATGAACACGACCGACCCGCTGCGCACGCCGTCGTTCACGTTCTTCGGCAACGCTGACTACTTCTTCCAGGGAAGCTGCGCCGGCGGGTCGAACTCCAACCAGGCGGGCTGCCCGATCGTCGGGCGCGGGTTCGCATGGAACCACGGCGACGACAACCCGGAGATCGCGCGGACATGGGCCGGGATGGTCGGACCGGGCATCCAGCACCTGGGCCAGACGAGCGCGGTCTGGACGGACCACACGGACTGGCGGCCGACGATGCTGAAGGTGCTCGGGCTGAACGACGACTACGCCAGCGATGGCGACGTCGTCACGCAGGAGCTCGATCCGAGCCTCGTGCCGGGGACGCTGTCGTCGGCATCCGCGCTCAGCGCCTACCAGGACCTGGCCCAGACGCTGAAGCAGCTCAACGCGCCGTTCGGCCAGTTCGGGCATGACGCCGAGATCGCGTCGACGACCGCGGTCGCGACCACGAGCACCAGCGCCTACGACAACTGGGACGCGCAGCTGGCTGCCTGCAACACGCAGCGCGACACGCTGGCGGGCTCGATGCAGGGCGTCCTGAACAGCGTCGCGTTCGGCGGCGCCGCGTTCGATGCCTCGCAGGCGAACGGGCTGATCGCCTCCGCGAACGGCCTGATCGGCAACATGCACAAGCTGTCGCTGATGAACACGCCGCCGGACTACACGGTGTGCGGCTCGAGCGATGCGGGACCGGCCGGCCCGACCGGCCCGACGGGGCCGCAGGGTCCGACTGGCGCAACAGGGCCGACGGGTCCGCAGGGTCCGACCGGCGCAACCGGGCCGACCGGGCCACGGGGCCCGGCGGGCCGTGACGCGAAGGTGAAGTGCACGGTCACGCGCACCCACCGCGGCCGCCACATCTCGGTCACGTGCAAGGTCAGGTTCGCGTCGCCGCGCGTGCGCGAGGCGCGCCTGGTCCTGCGGCGCGGCGGGCACACGGTGGCGACCGGGCGAACGGTCCGCAGCGCCCGTGTCACGCTGCACGCGACGCGCCGGCTCGTGCATCACCGCAGCTACCGGCTGATCGTCTCGGTGATCGAGAACGGCCACGCGAAGACCATCGTGCAGCGGACGCTGAGGCTCTGAGTGTGTGATCGGAGAAGGCCAGCGCGAAGTCGCGCTGGCCTTCTCCGTGCCTAGCTGCCGGGCCGCGTGGGGTGACGATGGCGAACCACGCGCACATTCAGGTTGCGTTCAGGCGGCACGCCGACACTTGGCGCTGCCGCATGGACGTCACGAAGCCCGCGCGTGTCCTCGTCGTGACCGACCGGGCCGCCGCCACGCCCGGCCTGCTCCAGGCCGTCCGCGAGCGGGCCGCACGGGGACCGGCGCGCTTCCGCGTGCTCGTGCCCAACCCGGCGCCGGCCGAGTGGCATCCGTTGCATCCTGAACGCCATGACAAGGTCGACGAGGCCGAGCGCGTGCTGATCGGCGCGCTGCCGCAGATCCAGGATGCCGCGGACGACGCGGTCCGCGGGCGCGTGTCGGTCCGCCACGATCCGATGGCGGCGATCGAGGAGCAGCTGCACGACGAGCCGTTCGACGAGATCATCTTGGCGGTGACCTCCGCGCACCTCGATCGGCTCGCGCATCGCGTCGAGCACCTCGGCCTCCCCGTGACGA
>VAYD01000053.1 GCA_005883905.1 Actinomycetota bacterium | reverse complement strand
ACGCGAGGAACGCCTCGAGCGCGTCCGCGTACGGTGCGAGCTCGAGGCCCTCATCGCTGACCCAGGCGTCGCTGTAGTACGTGCCCGCGTAGCGCTCCCCGCCGTCGCAGATGAGCGTGACGATGCTGCCGCGCTCGCCACGCGCGAGCATCTCCGCCACGAGCACGAACGCACCCCAGACGTTGGTCCCGGTGGAGCCGCCGACGCTGTGTCCCGTGCGCTCGGAAACAAGGCGCATCGTGGCGATCGACGCGGCGTCCGGGACCTGGAGCATCCGGTCGACGATGTCCGGCAGGAACGACGGCTCGACGCGCTGGCGTCCGATGCCTTCGATGCGCGACGGCCGGCCGGTGAAGGTCGTCAGGTCGCCGGTCCAGTGCGCGTAGAAGATCGAGTCCTCCGGGTCGACGACGCACAACCGCGTCGGGCATCGCATCAGCCGCGTGTAGCGTCCGATCGTGGCGCTGGTCCCGCCGGTCCCGGCCCCAAGGACCACCCACGCGGGAACGGGGTGTTGCTCCAGCGCCATCTGGCTGAAGATCGACTCGGCGATGTTGTTGTTGCCGCGCCAGTCGGTCGCGCGCTCGGCGTACTTGAACTGGTCGAGGAAGTGGCCGTCGCTCTCGGCCGCGAGCCCCTCGGCCTCGGCGACGATCGCGCTCGGGTCGGGCACGAGGTGGCACGAGCCTCCCTCCGCCTCGATCAGGGCGATCTTCTCGGGGCTGGTGGTGGCGGGCATGACCGCCACGAACGGCAGACCCAGCAGTCGGGCGAAGTACGCCTCTGAGACGGCCGTCGAGCCGCTGGAGGCGTCGACGACGGGCGTCCGCTCGGTGATCCACCCGTTGCACAGTCCATAGAGGAACAGGGAGCGCGCGAGGCGGTGCTTCAAGGATCCCGTCGGGTGGACCGACTCGTCCTTGAGGTAGAGGTCGATGCCCCATTCGGTCGGCAGCGGGAACGCGTGCAGATGCGTGTCGGCTGAGCGATTCTCGTCAGCTTCGATGCGACGGACCGCGTCGCTCGCCCAGTCTCTCGAGCCGAGTCGCTCACGACCGTTCGCGCGCATCGTCACGCGTGCAGTGTGTCCGATCCCGGATGCGGCGACTACCCGAAGCTCGCGACCGAGCGCCGGAGTTGGGGCGCGAGGCGCGACCAGTCGCTCGGCGGCGCCGCGGCGACGATGACACTCGTGCCGCGTGCCCCGCGGACGATGCAGGCGATCTCGCGGTAGTGCGCGTTGGTCGTGGTGGCGTAGCGGTCCGTGACGCACGAACCGGTGCCCGAGGGGAATCGAAGCCCCGACGCGGCGCTCTCACGCACCACGTCGCGATCGCCCTCTTCGCGGTTGTGGGCCGCGCGGAACGTGCTCCAGTTGTCGAGCGTCTCGGCGCCTGACTGCGGCGTCGCGTTCAGATAGCCGCGGATGCGGTGGTGCGGGCCCAAGAGCGCGGCGGAGAACGTGCCGGGATCGGTCCGGATCGAGCGCCACCCGGCGGGATAGGCGAAGGACGCCGCTCCGGACGGCAGGCGACCCACGGTCCAATCGGCCGGAGCCGCCGCCGGCCGAAGCCACGCAAACGGTCCCGCAGAGTGCGGACGGGCCGCGCCCCCGCAGCCGGCGATCGCCAGCGCTGCGGTGAGCGCGACCGCCGCGACCAGGCGACTAGGTGTTGCCGTCGCCGTCACTTGGTCCACCGTTGTTGTCGGCGTCGTGATCGCCGCCGTTGTGCTGCGGGATGCCGTGGTGGTGCCGGCGGTGGTGGCGCTTGTGGTGCCTCGCCGCATGCGCGGTCACATGTCCGGGCGAGTCGGCCGCCACAGCGCCGGAGACGGCGGTCAGCGATCCGAGCGCCATGGCGCCGACGACGAGGAGTCGAACGATCATTCTCGGTTCCTTTCGGGGAGATTCACGTCTCCCCCACGACGACCGAGGTCGGGGGATCCATCCCGGCGCGGATGAAGATTTAGATTCCCTTCAGCGACCGACGGCCAGCGTCATCCGCGGCGCCGGCCCGAACCGGGTCCGCGCCTCGCCGGCCGGCTTGAACCCGACGGCCTCGTAGAACGCGAGGGCCTGAGGATTGGCCACCACGTCGATCCGCGTCGCGCCACGCTCACGCGCGATCGACTTCGCGTCTTCGATGAGCAGCCGCCCGACTCCGCCGCGCATCGCTTCGGGCTCGACGAACAACCCGTCGAGCTCGCATGCACCCCCGGATGGCGCCAGCAGGACGGCGAAGCCGACGACCACGCCATCCTGCTCGGCGACTCGGACCAGCCCTGCCGTGATCTGCTCCGCCGGCAGCTCGATCGCGTCCGGATGGGCCTCCAGCTGCGCGCGGTACATCGGCTCGTGTACCGAGGCGCGGCGCTGAAGCCCTTCCAGCGCTTCGCGTTCCGACGGGTGCGCGAGGCGGATCGTCAGGCGCGCTGCTCGATTGGCTCGCCGTACACGAGCAGGCCGTGAATGACGATCAGGCAGATGGCGAACACGCCGAGCGCCCACCACGGAGAGCTCCCGCCGACGGCCAGCAGGGCGCCGATCGCGCCAAGCGTCGCGGCGGCGATGCCGATCACGCGGCCGAACGTCCCTCCTGCGAGGAGCGAGAAGCCGGCGATGAGCTGGATCGCGCCGAGGATGACCGTCACCCATCCCCAGGTGTGCAGGCTCGAGAACACGTAGTGCGTGTTGTTGACGTAGAAGTGCGCGTCGCTGACAGCTGCGATCCCGTAGATCGGGTTCAGCGTGCCTGCGATCAGCAAGAGGATTGCGGCGAAGATCGCTCGCCCGACGCCTCTCATGGCGTTCTCCTTCGGGTTGATTGGGCTGCGATCCTCGCCACAGGGGGGCCGGGAGACATCATCCGGTTCGGGTGATTCAGGGTGGGCGGTACCGTCCATCGCATGCGCTACCGCAAGCTCGGCTCCTCTGATCTCGAGGTCTCGGAGATCTCGCTCGGCTCATGGCTCACCTACTCGGGCGGTGTCGCGTTCGAGCAGACGCGCGCCTGCACCGACGCGGCCTTCGAGGCCGGCATCAACTTCTTCGACACGGCCAACGTCTACGGGCGCGGCGCCGCCGAGAGCGCGTGGGGCGAGATCCTCTCGAGCCGCCCGCGCGACTCCTACATCCTGGCGACGAAGGTCTGGGGCCAGATGTCGGACGACCCCGATGATCGCGGGCTGTCGGCGGCGCAGATCGCCAAGCAGATCGACGCCTCGCTCGAGCGCCTGCGCACCGACTTCGTCGACCTCTACCAGTGTCACCGCTTCGACCCGGACGTGCCGGTCGAGGAGACGATCGAGGCCCTGCAGCAGGTCGTCGCCGGCGGCAAGGCTCGCTACCTCGGGTTCAGCGAGTGGACCGCCGAGCAGCTCCAGGCCGCCCTCGACATCGCCGGCGCCGACCTGTTCGTCTCGTCGCAGCCGCAGTACTCGATGCTCTGGCGGGCGCCCGAGAAGGAGCTCTTCCCGTTGTGCTCGGCCAACGGCATCTCGCACATCGTCTGGTCGCCGCTGGCACAGGGCGTGCTGACCGGCAAGTACCGCCCCGGGGAGACGCCGCCGGCCGACTCGCGGGCTGCCAGCAGCGACATGAACTTCGCGATGGACCGCCTGATGAACGACACGATCCTCGAGACCGTCGAGCGCCTGCGGCCGGTCGCGGACCAGGCCGGCCTGTCGATGGCCGACATGGCGCTGGCCTGGGTGCTGCGGCGGCCCGAGCTTGCGTCGGCGATCATCGGCGCCTCGCGCCCCGAGCAGGTCCACGGCAACGCGAACGCATCGGGCATCGAGCTCACCCCCGACACGTTGGAAGCGATCGACGAGGCGATGGGCGACGTGATGATCACGGAGCCGACGCTTGGGCCGCTGGCGCGCGCCGGCGTCAAGCACCGCTGAGCCCGTCCGCGCGCGAACGCACCGGGAAGGCGATCGACTGTCGGTACCTGTGACGTTCTCGATAACTGTGCCCTGTGTCGGTTGCCTCAAGGCCGCCGGCACGCGATCGTGGACGGATGCCCCCGATCCTTCTCACGGGCGCGACCGGCTTCCTCGGCATGCAGGTCCTCGACCGCATCTTGGAGGAGACGGACCGCCCGGTGCTGGCGCTGGTGCGCGCGTCCGACGCCGTGAGCGCGCAGCGGCGCGTGGCGGGGACGCTCGAGACGCTGTACGGGAGGACCGACCGCCATGCGGGGCGCGTGCGCGCCGTCGCGGGGGATCTCACGCAGCCGGCGTGCGGCCTCGACGCGGAAACGTGGGCGCGGCTCGCGCGGAGCTGCGGCGCGATCGTGCACTGCGCGGCGTCGGTTTCGTTCGGCCTGGAGCTCGCCGCGGCGCGGGCGATCAACGTCGGCGGCAGCCGGCAGGTGCTCGCCCTGGCGCGCCGCGCGCGGGCCGAGGGCGCACTCGAGCGCTTCGTGCACGTCTCGACCGCATACGTCGCCGGCGACACGTCCGGCGTCTTCCTCGAGGCGCAGCGCGACATCGGTCAGGGCTTTCGCAACACGTACGAGCGTACGAAGCTCGAGGCCGAGCTGGCCGTCGCCGACGCGCTCGACGAGCTCGCCGGCGCCGTGGTGCGGCCGAGCATCGTCGTCGGCGAGCGGGCGAGCGGCTGGACGTCCTCGTTCAACGTGATCTACCCGCCGCTGCGCGCGTTCGCGTCGCGCTCGATCGAGGTCGTGCCGGGGCGGCCGGCCGGGATCGTCGACATCGTCCCGGTCGACTATGTGGCCGACGCGATCGCCCACCTGCTGCTGCGCCGCACCGACGTCGCCGGCACGCTGCACCTCGTCGCCGGGCGCTCCGCTCCGACGATGGGCAGCCTGGCCGAGCTGGCCGCCGCGCGGCTCGGTCGCCCGGTGCCGCGATTCGGACCGCCGCCGGAGGGCTTCGGCAGCCTCGTGCCGTACTTCGACGTCGCCGCGCGGTTCGACGACGCCCGCGCCCGTGGCGTGCTGGCGCCGGCGGGCGTCGCGCCGGGCCGCGTGGAGGAGTACTTCGACGTGCTCATGGACTACGCCGAGCGCGCGCGCTGGGGCCGCCGCCCGCTGAGTCGCTGCGCGGCGCGCGAGGAACTCGAGCGCGCGGTGGCCTAGTTGGAGGGCGCTCTGAGCTCGCCGAGCAGACGCAGCAGCGCTGCGCGCAACTCCTCGAGCTCTTGAGGACTCGTGAGCCGCGCCCACTGCTGCTCCACTCGCTCGGCGGCGGCGTGCGTGACCGGGCGGATCGACGCGCCGCGCTCGGTGAGAAAGACGAGCCGGGAACGACGGTCGTTCGGATTCGGGCGTCGCTCGACGTAGCCGCGGCGCTCGAGGTCGTTGACGGCCTCGGCCATCGTCTGCTTGCGCACGCGCGCCAGCTCGGCGAGCCGCGAGACGGTGATGCCCTCGGCTGGGACGAAGGGGAACACGTTGGCGTGAGGCGGGCGGATGTCATCGAAGCCGGCCTCGCGCAGCGCAGCGTCGATGTCCTGGCTGTAGTGCTGGTAGAGCAGCCGTAGCAGCAGCCCGATCAGCGGGCGAGTGGGGAAATCAGCGTTCACGGATAGACAGGTGCCTGTCGACTTTGGTACAGTCGTCAGGCACCTGTCGATCCTAATGGAACCGGAGACCTTCATGACCACCCAACCCGCCCAACCGGCCGCTGCGCAGTTCGGATACACGTTGGCGCTTGCGGAGCGGACGCTCACACATGTCCTGCGTGACCACCT
This sequence comes from Actinomycetota bacterium, assembly GCA_005883905.1. GTDB lineage: Bacteria > Actinomycetota > Thermoleophilia > Solirubrobacterales > Solirubrobacteraceae > AC-49. The sequence continues at coordinate 9,795 of VAYD01000053.1, read as the reverse complement.
CGCAGAGCGCGGGACCGAACCGGAGACGTGGTACGCCCTGCAGCTCATCGCCATGCGCGGTCCGGGCATTGCCCGTGAGAGCCTGAGCACCGAGCTCGAGGGCTCGCGTTCGCTGGACGCGCAGTCGACCCGGGAGCTGCTCAGCCGCTTGGAGGCGGACGGGCTGATCCACGGCGATTCGCACCTCGATCTCACCGCCCAGGGCGCAGCGCTCCACGCCGGCCTGCGCGACTACATCGCCATCCCGAGGAACCGCCTGCTGAGCCAATTCGACGAGGAGGACATCGAGACGACCGTCCGCACATTGCAGGCGATCGCCGAGCGAGCGCTCGCCGGCTAGTGACCCATACCCGGGCTCTCCGCGACCTGCTCCGCGTAGCGGCTGAGGTAGAGCGGCCAGCCCTGGTCGCCACCGACGCCCTCGCGCAGGCCTTCCCAGCCATCGCCGTGGCGATCGAGATGGCGATGCTCGAGCTCGACCCGCGTGCGCTGCGGCGTCTCTGGGACGAAGCGGATCTCGACCTCGCTGGTCCTCTCGAGATCGGCCTCGATCTGCCAGTGCGGGCTGATGTCCCAGGTGAACACGATCCGCTCCGGCTCGTCGTAGGCGAGCACGCGCCCCCACTGACACTCGCTGCCGTCGACGCCGCGGTCGAACACCCGGCCGCCCGCTCGCGGCTCGAAGACCGACTCTGCGATCTCGACCTGGAGCATGTTGTGCTCGCGCGGCTTGATCGCGTCGAACCGCCCGATGAAGATGCGGAACGCGCGGTCTTGCGGCGCGTCCACGACGATCTGGGTGCGGATCGAGGTTTGCTGTGCCTGCGTCGTCATACGTCTTCCTCCTTTGTCGATTCGACGATCGCCTTGTAGTTCGCAAGGGCGGTCGTCCAGAAGCCTTCGAGCTCGGTGCGCAGCGCAGCGAGCCCGTCCGGATCGACCCGGTAGATGCGCCGCGTGCCGACCGGCTCGTCGATCACGAGGCCCGCCTCCTTGAGCACCCGCAGATGCTGCGACACCGCCGGGCGGGACACGGGCAGCTCGCGAGCAAGCTCGCCGACCGGCCGCGGTCGCTCGGCGAGGCGAGCCAGGACCGCGCGCCGTGTCGGGTCGGCGAGCGCCGTCCAGCCATCTGTTCGGTAAGCAAGCACTAACGGTAAGTTATCACTTACGGCTGACTCTGAGAACGTTCGAGCGTGCAGATTCGTCCCGCCCGCCCGGATGACGCCGGCGCCCTGCGCGACATCGTCGAGCGTGCGTACAGCCGCTACATCGAGCGCATCGGGCGCCGGCCGGCGCCGATGGACGACGACTACGTCGCGAAGATCGGCGACGGTCACGTCGAGGTCGCCGTGGAAGGCGGCAACCCGGTCGGCCTGATCGTCCTCGTGCCGCAGGCCGATCACCTGCTCGTCGAGAACGTCGCGGTCGACCCCGCCTTCCAGCGAGGCGGCGTCGGCCGCGCGCTCCTCGCTCATGCCGAGCAGCGCGCGGCACAGCGGGGCCTGCGAGAGATCCGGCTCTACACCAACGCCGCGATGACCGAGAACCTGAGCCTGTATCCGCGCCTCGGCTATCGCGAGACCGGCCGCGACACCGAACACGGCTTTCAGCGCGTGTACTTCTCCAAGGTCAGCCCGCCGCGGGGTGCTCGGCCGCCTTGAGAATGGGCTCCGCGGCGTCGACGAGCCGGCTCGCCTCGACGAGCGTGTTGGCGGTCTCCGCGCCGCCCATGCGCCGGACGGCCTCGTCGAGGGTGTTCGCCCACGCATGTTCGACGAGCACTGCGGCGATGGCGCCGCCCGGCTCGATCATGGGCGCAACCGCCTGCACGATCTCGGCCTGCGGGCCGCTGAGCGCCCGCTCGCTCGCCTCGGCGCGCGCGGCGGCGTCGAGGCGGAAATCGACGAGCCGCCCGATCATGCCACCGGAGGTGCCGCCCTCGAGCGACACCGCGTTGAGGTCACCCGTTTGCGGCTCGCGAGTCACGAAGAGAGCATCGAGAACGCGGATCGCGCCGCCGATCTCGATTCGTTCGAGCGCGCCGACCAGCTGCCCCTCGAAACCCGCACCGGGCCCGAACGTGTAGACGAGCAGCTGGCGTGTCGGCATGTCAGTCCAGCCTACCGAGCGCGTCCACAGCCTCCGTCAACTGCGCGTCCGAAAGGTAGGGCGCCGGGCCGAGCCGCAGGAACGATCCGCGCGCGTCGGTCAGCACGCCCCGCTCGGCCAACCCGCGCTGCAATTCGCCGGCGCGCGGCGAGCGCAGGGCGAGGAACGCCCCGAAGCGGTCGAGCGGCGTCTCGCGGTCGCGCGTGACGAGCTCGTCGTCGAGACCGAGCGCGTCGAAGGCGCCGGCCAGCAGGCCGAGCTGCCGCTGGTAAGAGGCGCGTAGGACGTCGGGCGTCAGCCCCTGCTCGGCGAAGAAGTCGAACACGCGCGCCGCGCGGTAGTGGCTCGTCGGGTCGTACGTCGAGCCCGCGAAGGCGGCGGCGCCGCGCGGGTAGGCGACCTGGCCCGGGCGTGGGGCAGCGGCGAGCTCGCCGAACTCCGCGTACCAGCCGGTGATCGCCGGTCGCCGGTCCTGTCCGTGATCGGGCACCCGCAGGAAGCAGTTGCCCTCGCCGAGCTGCAAGTACTTGTAGCCGCCGCCGACCACCCACGCCGTCGGCGGCGCGCGGAAGGGCAGCGCGCCGAGCGCGTGGTAGGCGTCGACGACGAGCTCGGCGCCGCGCGCGGCGCACACCTCGGCCAGTCCGTCGAGCTCCGGGACGATCCGCGCGTCCTCGAAGAGCACCGCCGACACCAGCACCGCGGCGGTGCTGTCGTCGGTCTCAACCGCGAGCCGCTCGGCGAGCGTCTCGACGGGACGCGCCGGAAGTCGTGCCACGTCGAGGCCGGCCTCGGCGAGGCGGCCGAGCTGACGGCGCAACGTGTGGAACTCGCCGTCGGTGCTGACCAGTCGCGGACGGCCGCGCAGGTCGAGCGCCGAGAGGAAGCGCAACAGCAGGTCGTGGGTCGAGCCGCCGAGCGCGATCTCGGCACGCGGCTCGCCGAGCAGGGCACGGAAGCCGTCGCGGACCCGCTCGGCCTTCGCGAACGCACGCTCCCACTTCTCGTCGACGTGGCGCGCCGCGTCCTCGAACGCCTCCACCTGGCCCTCGAACGCGACGTCGGGCCAGGCCTGGTGCGAGTGGCCGGTGAGCAGCAGCCGCTCGGCAACGCGAAAGCGCGTGTAGTGCGCGGCGAGCGGGTTGGCGCTCACAGCTCGGTCCGCACCGACCACAGGTCCGGGAACGCCGGCTGCAGCAGCGTCCCGGCGAGGTAGCCCGCACCGCTCGAGCCGCCGGTGCCGCGCTTGTCCCCGATCGTGCGCCGCACCATCTGCACGTGGCGGTAGCGCCACTCCATCATCCCCTCGTCGAGGTCGATCATCCGCTCGCACACCTGGGCCGGCTGGCCGTCGTCGCGATAGGCCGCGAGGATCGCGGCCTGGACGTTCTCCAACGGCGGCACCGCGTAGCCCTGCAGGGCGAGATAGCGCACGAAGGAGTCGAACAGCGACGGGCGCTCCATCGCCGCGGCGATCCGGCTGTGCTCAGCCGAGCCGGGCTCGTAGCTGCGCAGCACGCCCGGTTCGCGGCGCCCCATCAGCGCCTCGAGTTCGCGGAACTGCGCGGACTGGAAGCCGCTGGCCGCGTCGAGCCGGTCGCGGAACGAGAGGAACTGGCGCGGCGTCATCGTCTCGAGCACGTCGATCTGCGCGACGATCGTCTTGAGGATCGTGAGGATCCGCTTGAGCGTGTGGAGCGCGTGCGGCGTGTCGCCGTCCTCCAGCCTTCCCTGCAAATGCGCGCCCTCGTGCAGGAGCTGCTTGAACCACAGCTCGTAGACCTGGTGAATGACGATGAACAGGAGCTCGTCGTGCTCCTCTGAGCGCGGGCGCTGCGCGCCCAGGAGCTCCTCGAGCCCGAGGTACGACGAGTAGGTCAGCGAGGGCCGGTGGTCGGACATGCGACGTCTGTACATACCCCGACCGTTTGCTTCTCACCTGTCGGGGAAGCGCAAGCGGTGATGACCATGCGCGCTGAGGTCCCACAGCCGACCGAGCCGGCGACGCCGGCAGTCCCGGACGCGCCGGTGACCCCTGCGGTTCCCGACCCCGGGACGCCCGGGGCGCCGGAGGAACCCGCGGTCGTGCCCGACCCGCAGGAGCCCCCGACGCCGATCGAGCCAGACCCGGAGCCGGTCCCCGAACCCGAACCGCAGCCGGCCCCGGACGAATAGGAGGTGACGACATGGCCACGACGAGACAGCGCAAAGCGGCGCAGCAGAACGTCAAGAGCGCTCAGCGAGCGGCGACGCGCAAGCGCACGATCGCAAGCCTGCCCAAGAGCACCCGCAGCGAGCTCGGCAAGCAGGCCGCCCGCGGCCGCCGGCGTGGCGGCGAAGCGGGCCACGCGCTCGAGGATCGCAACCGCCAGCAGCTGTACCGGCTCGCCCAGGAGCAGGACATCCCCGGGCGGTCGAAGATGGGCAAGTGGGAGCTGATCGACGCGATCCGCAAGGCTCGCTGACGTCCCGCAGAGATCCCCGCCGGCCGCCCGCGCCGGCAGACCTCGAGGCCGCGATCGGCCTCGAGCAGCGCATCTGAGCGCCGCGTCCCGGCTACCGTCCGACCATGCGCGTGGGACTCGGGTGCATGCGCCTGTCGACCGACGAGGCGATCGTCGCCGCTGTCGGCGCGGGGATGGCCGTGTTCGACACCGCGCGCGCGTACGAGGACAACGAGCGGCTGCTCGCCGGCGCGCTGCGGCGCTGCGGCGCGGACGCGGGCGCGCGCGTGATTACAAAGGGCGGCATGGCCCGGCCGGGCGGCGCGTGGGTGCCGGACGGGCGCGCGAAGGCGATCCTCGCCGACTGCGAGGCCAGCCTCGAAGCGATCGACGGCCTGCCGATCGACCTCTACCTGATCCACGCGCCGGATCCGCGGACGCCGTGGCGCACCTCGGTGCGCGCGCTGAACCGGCTCGTCGACGAAGGCCTCGTCAAGCGCGTGGGCGTGTCGAATGTGAACCGCGGGCAGCTCGACGAGGCGCTCGGGTTCGCGCCGATCGCGGCGGTCCAGGTCGCGCTCAGCGTCTTCGACGACCGCGCGCTGCGTGGGGGAGTGGTCGAGCGCTGCAGCGAGGCCGGCGTGGAGGTGATCGCTCACAGCCCGCTCGGAGGGCCGCGCCGGGTGAAGGGGCTCGCACGTCAAGCGGCGCTGGTCGAGGTCGCCGCCGCCCACGATGCGACGCCCGCTCAGGTCGCGCTCGCGTGGCTGCTCGACCTGGCGCCTGGGATCGTCGCGATCCCGGGCGCCCGCCGCGCGGAGAGCGCGCGTTCCGCGGCCGCCGCCGCGACGCTCGAGCTCACCGAGAGCGAGCGGATCGTGCTGGCGCGTGCGTTCGGCAGCGCTCGGCCACAGCGCCCGCGCGTCTCGGGCGACGGCGAGACGCGCGTCGCACAGGACTACTCCGAGCGCGGCTACATCCGCCTGAACCGCGACGAGCGCGGCGGCTCGCTGCGGGCGCTCGCAGACGCTCTCGAGCAGGAGCTCGCCGCGGGCGCGCGGCGCGTCGTGCTGGACAACACGTACCTCACGCGCGCTGCCCGCAGCTACGTGATCGACGCCGCCGGGCGCCACGGGCTGGCGGCGCGCTGCGTGTGGCTGGACACGCCGCTGGCGCAGGCGCAGGTGAACATCGTCGAGCGCCGGCTCGATGGCGACGACGTGCTGGCGCCGACGTCGCAGATGCGCACGCTGCGCGAGCTCGAGCCACCCGCGCAGGACGAGGGTTGGACCACCGTCGAGCGCGTGCCGTTCCAACGCGCACCCGGCGCAGGCGAGGCGGGCGTGTTCGTCGCGGCTGCTGCGCTGGACCAGCCTGGCTGGGTGCGGCACACCGACCGCGATGCGCCGCACCTCGTCTTCGACTGGCGCCCCGGCGCGACGGCCGAAGCGCTGGCGGCCGCGGCCGCCGCGGTCGCCGCAGAGGTCTCCGGCCCCGTCGAGGCCGCGCTGTGCCCGCATCCCGCCGGCCCGCCGCGCTGCTGGTGCCGTCCGCCGCTCCCCGAGCTCGTCCTGGCGTTCGCGCGAGCGCACCGGATCGATCCGGCGCGCTCGACGCTCATCGGGACCGGGCCGGCGCACCGCACGCTCGCCGCCACGCTCGGCGCGCGGTACGCCGGGATCTGACCGCGGTCAGTCCGGGTACTCGTCCTTGCGCCAGGCGCGGGGCTCGTCGGCCTCGGGCTTCGGCGTGCGGTGCAGCAGCAACGAGTGGTACGGGGCCACGAACGGGTCGGGCGCCATCACGGTGTAGGTGTGAAAGACGCTGCCGTTCTCGCGCGCGAACGCAATGAACCCCGGGCCCTCGCGCAGGCCGTCCTCGAGCTTCGCTCCGACCTGCCGGCCCCAGTCGGCGAGCCACTCGGGCGGGTCGTCGATCATCGCCTTGACCTCGGGGATCTCCTGGGCCTGCTCCGGCGTCATGGCGAGCCCGAAGTCGAACGGGAAGTCCGTCCCGTAGGTCGAGACGTACGGGAACTCCCAGCCCATGCGCTCCTTGTAGGCGCGCAGCCGGTCGATCGGGGCGCGCGAGAAGCACATCAGCGTCACGTCGTGGTGGTTGAGATGGACGCGCGTGGCGCTGAGCTCGTCGCCGAGGTTCGAGCATCCCGGGCACGCCCCGATCTCGTAGTCGGGGCCGAACATGATGTTGTAGGCCAGCAGCTGCGACCGGCCGTCGAACAGGTCGGCGAGCGTCTTCTTGCCGTCCTCGGTGTCGAAGACGTACTCCTTCTCGACGGGCACCCAGGGCAGCCGGCGGCGTTGCTCGGTCACCTTCTGGCCGAGTGCGGCGTGCTCGGCCTCGAGCGCCGCCAGCTCAGTGCGCGCCGCCTGCCATTCCTCGCGGGTTCCGGTCGTATGGTCGGACATCGTGTGGCCTCCTCATGCAGTAGGTGAGGTTAAGACCCCCGATGCCCGCGGAACTCATCGCTCAGTACTCGTCGCGGCGCTTGAACCAGAGGTCGGTCTCGTTGCGGCCCAACGGCGCGCGGTCGAGCCACTGGTACATCGCCCAGATCCCGTCGAGCCCGCGCTCGTAGGTGGAGTACGTGTGGTACACGACGCCGCCCTCGAGGGCGAACGCGCTCATGCCCGGCCGCTGGCGCGTGTACGTGGCGACGTCGGTGCCCGTCATCGCCGCCATCTTGCCGGCGCCGGCTGCGGCCGTCGGGTCCTTGAGCCACGACGTGTCGTTCTGGCGGTAGTTGTACTCGACGGTCCCGGACTCCTGCTGCTCGTCGGTGATCGATGTGCGGAAGTCGTAGTTGAAGTCGCTGCCCGCCGACGAGGCCCACGGGAAGCTCCAGCCCATCCGCCGCTTGTAGCCCGCGATGGCCGCGATCGGGGCCAGCGAGATCGCCGTCAGCGTGACGTCGTGGTTGGCCAGGTGCACGTGGGAGTGGTCGAAGCCGTCGGCGATCGCCGAGCAGGCGGGGCAGCCGGCCGCGTACTCCGGGCCGAACATGAAGTGGTAGACGAGCAGCTGCGAGTTGCCGGCGAACAGGTCGGCCAGCGAGGCCTCGCCGTCCTCGGTCTCGAAGCGGTAGTCCTTCTCGACCGGCACCCAGGGCAGCTCCTGGCGCCGGCGTGCGACGTCGTCGCCGCGGCGGGTGTGCTCCTTCTCGGCCTCGAGCAGCTCGAGGCGCGCGGCGAGCCACTGCTCGCGGGTTCCGACGGTGTGGGTGGTCATCGTGTCAACAGCTCCTTCTGGATCAGGGCGACGGCGCCGACGGCGCACATCAGGGGCAGGCTCATGGGATCGATCGCGACGAACACGGCCATCAGGCCGATGCTCGAGCCGAAGCACCAGGCGCCGAAGCGCGCGCCCGAGCGCAGCTCGGCCCGGCAGCGGCGGCGGCATGCGCGCGCCTGTGGCGTCAGCTCGTACAGCACGGCGGCGGCGATCAGCACCGCGGCGACCGCCGGCGCGGGCGGCCGGTACAGCACGTAGATCGCGAGCCCGACCAGCGTCCAGACGACGAGGTACGAGCCCGCGAACAGCGGCGCCGCGAGCGGACGGCCGGCCGCGCGCGCGGCGCGCACGGTCGCCGGCAGCGCGCCGGGCAGCATCATCGCCGCCATCATCGGCACGGCGCCGGCGGTCATCATGAGCTCGCCGGCTCCTTCGTCGACCGCTGGACGTGCAGGCGGTTGTCGGGGAGCGGCTCGCCGGTCTCGAGCAGCGTCTTGAGGTTGGCCAGCACGCGTGGCCAGCCGTTGCTGATCATCCCGGCGAGCAGCCCGCCGGGCTCGAGGTCGTCGTGGACGACGGTCAGCTTGACCTGGTCGGAGTCGAGCGGCTCGATGTCGAACGTCACCTTCGAGCGGCGCTCGGCGGCGAGGCGCTCGCGCCGTTCCTGGTCGACGTCCATCGCCTCGGCCCACTCCGGGGTGAAGCTGTGCCACGTGTACGCCAGCCGGCGGTAGGGATCGGACTCGACGACGACCTGCTCGGCGTCGGCGGTCGTGACGTTGCGCTGGCTCCAGGCCATCGGCGAGCCCGCCTTCCAATCGGTGTCGAAGGTGATGTTCCAGTAGCGGCCGGTGAAGGCCGGATCGGTCAGGGCCTGCCAGAGTCGCTCGGGCGTGGTCCGGATGTAGGTGGTGTAGACGAACGTGGGCTGGTCCATGGGGGAGTCCTCCAGGGCTCTTTTGAGATCCGCCAGCGCCTCGACGCGCTCCTGCTCGTAGCGGGTGATCCAGCGCTCGGCGATTTCGTTGATGGGCGCCGCGTTCAGGTAGTGCAACTTCTCCCTGCCGCGGCGAACGGTCGTGACGAGATTGGCCGCCTCCAGCACCGCGAGGTGCTTGCTCACCGACTGACGCGCCATGTCCAGGCGCGAGCACAGCTCGCGCAGGGTCTGCCCGTTGCGCTCGTTGAGGCTGTCGAGCAGCAGCCGCCGGCTCGGGTCGGCCAGCGCGCGGAATGCGTCGTCGATGTTCGGATAGGCAGCCATCTGGCTGCATATATTAGGCAGCCATCTGGCTGCCTGTCAAGTCCGGCGCGCCGCACCTCGCGCTCGAGGCCGCAGCTCGATCGCGCGCCTCCTCCATCGAGTTGACGATGCGGCGCAGTCGCGTCGTCACGCCGTTCGCCCGTGGCGCGGGCCGGCGCGCATCGACAGCACCGCGGTCGTCGCCAGCGCGCCGGCGATGACGCTCAGCGACAGCCAGATCGGCACGTGCCAGACGTCGACCGCGAGCATCTTCGCGCCGATGAACGCGAGGATCACGGCGAGGCCGCGGGACAGGTAGACGAACCGGTCCATCAGCCCCGCGAGCAGGAAGTACAGGGCGCGCAGCCCGAGCATGGCGAACGCGTTCGCCGCGAAGACGATGAACGGGTCCTGGGTGACGGCGAAGATCGCCGGGATCGAGTCGATCGCGAACACGACGTCGGTCGTCGCGATGACGACGAAGACAGCGAGCAGCGGCGTCGCGCGGGGCGCATACCGGCGCATCAGCCGTAGCGCCGGGTTGTGCTCGGGATCGATGTCGCGGTTGTCGTGGCGGGCGAGCTTGTACGCCGTGTAGAGGAGCAGCGCGCCGAAGACGTAGAACGTCGGCGCGAAGGCGTCCAGCAGCGCTGCGCCGGCGACGATGAACGCGAGGCGCAGCACGAGCGCCAGCGCGATGCCCCAGGCGAGCACCGTGGGCCGCTCACGCTGCGGCACGGCGAA
>VAYD01000347.1:4376-4829 GCA_005883905.1 Actinomycetota bacterium | reverse complement strand
AAGCGGTCGAACGAGAGCGCGATCGAGCGGCGGATCGAGCGCCCCGCGTTGTTGATGAGCATGTCGACCGCCGGGTGGTCCGACAGCACCTGCTCGACGAGGCCGTCGATCGAGTCGAGGTCGCTGAGGTCCGTCGAGTACGTGTACGCGCTGCCGCCCTGGGCCTCGATCTCCTGCTTGGTCTCCTCGAGCTTGTCGGCCGACCGTGCGACCAGCAGCGGGACGCCGCCGGCCGCCGCGATCTTGAACGCCGCCGCCTGGCCGATGCCCGACGAGGCGCCCGTGATCAACACGACCCTGCCGTTGACCGCGTGCGCGAACGAGCGGTCGCGGAACAGGTCCGGGTCGAGGTTGCGCTCCCAGTAGTCCCACAGCTTCTCGGCGTAGCTGTCGAGGTCGGGCACCGCGATGTCCGTGCCGGCGAGCGCGCGCTCCGTGTCGCGCGTGTCGAAC
>VAYD01000347.1:0-4295 GCA_005883905.1 Actinomycetota bacterium | reverse complement strand
TCCTTGAGCGGCGGCAGCTTCATCAGCATCGACAGCGTGCCCTTCGGCAGCGCGTCGATCAGCCGCTTGTCGACGCGCAGCCCGAGCTGCGGCGCGTGCGCCGCACGGGCGAACGTGTTCAGCACGGCGCCGGAGCGCTGCGACTTGGGCGCCGTGAGGTGGAACGCCTGGCCGTCGAGGTCGGGCTGGTGGGCGATGTGGTCCATCGCCCTCACGACGAAGTCGACGGGGACGATGTTCGTGTAGCCCAGCTCGGGCCCGACCAGCGGGACCCACTCCGGCAGCCAGTGGCGCAGCTTCTGGATCGCCTTGAAGAAGTAGTAGGGCCCGTCGATCTTGTCCATCTCGCCGGTCTGCGAGTGGCCGACGACGACGGCAGGGCGGTAGACGCGCCACGGCACCGTCGACGCCTCGCGCGCGAGCTTCTCGGACTCGAACTTCGTGCGGTGGTACGCGGACGGCAGCGTCTGGCCCTCGTCGAACATGTCCTCGCGGAACAGGCCCTTGTGGAGGCCGGCGGCGGCGACCGACGACGTGTGGTGCAGGACGCCCGCCTCGAGCGCGTTGGCGAGCTCCACGACGTTGCGCGTGCCCTGCACGTTGATGCGCTCGTTGGCCTGCTCATCCGCGGTCATGTCGTAGACCGCGGCGAGATGGAAGAAGTGGTCGATCGAGCCTTTGTTGGCGGCGATCCAGTCCTCGGCGACGCCGAGCTTGGGCTCGGTCAGGTCGCCCGTGACGGGCTTGATGCGGTCGCTGGAGTCCCAGCGCTCGGCGATGAGCTTGTCGAGCTTGTCCTGCGAGCCCGCGCGCACGAGGACGTGGATGTCACCCTCGCGGTTGCGCAGCAGCTCCTCGACGAGGTAACGCCCGATGAACCCCGTTGCACCCGTCACGAAGTAGCTCATGGGCGAACCCTAATCCTGATGTGCTAACCTATGCACATTAGGCAATTGACTTAGGAGATTAGGCTATGCGGATCACCAAGATCAACGACCACCTGACGCAGCTCACGCGGCTGCGGTTCGTCAACGCCTACCTCGTGCGCGAGGACGACGGGCTCACGCTTGTCGACACGACGCTGAAGGGCGCGGGCAAGGACATCATCGCCGCGGCCGACGCGCCGATCCGGCGCATCCTGCTGACCCACGGCCACGGCGATCACGCGGGCTCGGTCGACGAGCTGCGCGAGGCGCTCGGCGCCGACGTCGAGTACCTGCTCGCCGAGCCCGACGCGCGCATCCACGCGGGCGAGGCGAAGAAGACGGCCGGCGGCTGGCCGAAGATCGCCTCGCGGCCCGACCGCTTCCCCGTCGCCCGCGAGCGCATCGGCAGCCTCGAGGTCGTCGCGGCCCCGGGGCACACGCCGGGCCATGTCGCGTTCGTCGACGCGCGCGACCGCACGCTGCTGTGCGGCGACACGTTCACGACGATGTGGGGCGTCGCGGTGACGGCGAAGAAGCTCCAGCGCTGGCCGCTCGCGGCGACTGCGACGGACGACCCGGAGCTCGACCGCCAGTCGGCGCGCACGCTGCGCGCGCTCGAGCCGGCGCGGCTCGCGCCCGGCCACGGGCCGGTCGTCGAGGCGCCGCTCGTCGCCATGGATCGCGCGATCGCGAAAGCGTGATGGCGCGGGCGGGGCTGAGCGCCGACGCGGTCGTCGCCGCAGCGGCGGCGCTCGCGGATCGCGAAGGGCTCGAGGCGGTGACGCTCGCACGGCTCGCTGCGGACGCCGGCGTGCGCCCGCCGTCGCTGTACGCCCACGTCGACGGGCTCGGCGACCTGCGCCGGCGCCTCGCGATCCGCGGCGCGCGCGAGCTGGCGGCGGCGCTGCGCGAGGCCGCGACCGGCCGGGCGGGCGCCGACGCGCTGCGCGCCGTCGCGGCGGCGCAGCGCGACTATGCGCGCCGCCATCCCGGCACGTACCTGGCCGCGCAGCGCGCGCCGGCAAGGGACGACGCGGAGGCGCTCGCAGCGGCCGGGGACGCGGTAGACGTGCTGAGGGCGGTGCTCGCCGGCTACGGGCTGACCGGCGACGACGCGATCCACGCGGCGCGCGCGGTCCGCTCGGCGCTGCACGGATTCGCTGTGCTGGAGACCGGCGACGGGTTCGGGATCAAGCTCGATCTCGACGAGTCGTTCACGCGCATGGTCGAGCTGCTCGATCGCGGAATGCGCAGCTGACTCCCAGGTTCCTCACAGCCTTGCCCGTCACGCTCGGAGCCCATGACCAAGATGAACAGACGAGCGGCGATCGGCGCCGCCGGGGCAAGCGGCGTCGCGTTCCTGATCGGCGGCATCCGGCCATCGGCCGGCGGGCTGTTCGACGAAGGCGTCGAGCAGGCGGTCGCGGCGACGTGCGTCATGACGCCGGCCAAGACCGAGGGGCCCTACTTCGTCGACGAGAAGCTCAACCGCTCGGACATCCGCGAAACGCAGGACGGCGGGAAGCTCGCGCTGACGATGTACGTGTTCGACGCCGACAACGACTGCGCGCCCGTGCAGGGTGCCACCGTCGACATCTGGCACTGCAACGCCGCGGGCCTGTACTCCGACGAGTCGGCGAACGGCACGAGCGGCCAGAAGTGGCTGCGCGGCTACCAGACCACCGACGCGACCGGCAAGGTCACGTTCACGACGATCTACCCGGGCTGGTACTCGGGCCGCGCCGTCCACATCCACTTCAAGGTCCGTCACGACTCGCTCGAGTTCACGTCGCAGCTGTTCTTCACCGACGACATGAATACGACGGTGTTCAAGAAGGCGCCGTACTCGTCGCGACCGACGCCGGACACGACCGACGAGCGGGACAACATCTACGGCACCGACGGCGGCTCGCTGCTGCTGCAGCCGCAGTCCGACGGCGCGGGCGGCTACACCGCGGACTTCAGCGTCGGCGTGAGCGCCGGCGGCAGCGGCTCGACGACTTCGGACTCGTCCTTGGCCGCGGCGCTGAGCTCTGTCAAGGCGCTGCGGACCAGCGCCGGCACGCGCAAGCTGCGGCTGACGGTGACGAGCAGCGAATCGGTGTCCGCCGTGGCGCGGGCGAAGCGCTCGCTCGCGGCGGGCAAGCACAGCTTCAAGGTCACGATCCCGAGCTCCGTCGCGGCGGGCGCCGTGACGCTGCGGCTCACGTTCACCGACGCAGCGGGGAACACGAAGACCGTCAAGCGGACCGTGCACGTGGCACGGCGACGCCAGCTGTAGTTCCTGAGACGTTGTTCATGGTCGCCTTGGCCGCGTTGCGCTCAGCTCGGGCGTTTGCGGGCTGCGCGGTCCGGTTCGGGCATCGAAGGAGCGGGCGTCGGCAGCTGTGGCGAGCACGGGTGTGATGTTCCTCCCACCCGTCGGGGAGTTTTGTCCCGCAAGGTCAAGCAAGCGACCGCACCGAACGCCCGTACATCGACAGCGCCCGAACGCCCCGAACAACGTGCCTAGTACCTACAGCTAGCGCGCCCAGATGTTCGCGCACTCCTCGCAGATGCGTTCCGGGATCAGCCCGGCGCGCATGAGGAGCGCGAACGCCTGGCAACCCAGGCAGATCGCGAACATCGATTCGAGCCCCGCGGCGATCGCGAGCAGCGCCACCAGCACCGACGCGGCGGTCGCCAGCCCGGCGAGCGCGAGGAGCGCCGCGGACGTTGTCAACGCCGCGCCGATGCCCTGCGCGAAGCGCTTCGGCGGCCCGGGGACGTACTTCGGATCACCGAGGGCCGGCGCCACTTTGCGCTGCGCCAGCCAGCCGAGCGGGCTCAGCCGCGGGCCGGTGAGGACACGCGCCCAGAATCCGTAGGCGAGCGGCACGAGCAACCACAGCCAGCCGCTGGCCAGGATCAGGATCGCGCAGGCGAAGACCACGCCCGCCACGACGCGGGCGGCCTTCTCGTTCACCGGGTTGGGGAACCCGAGGATCTGCCGCATGTCTTTTAAGTTAGACGCCTGCGCCCGCGCCGCTGCGGCCCTCGCCGCCCGCGAAGCGGTTGGCGCCCTCTACGGCCGCCTGCAGCGTCTCCGGGCCGGCCTTCGCCTCCAGGGCGAGCCCGTCCTCGAGCGACATCCCGAAGCCCTCGATCGCGGCGCGGCGGTCCGCGAGCATCGTCTGCTGCGGGAAGGAGGCGAGACCCTGCGCGATCTCCAGGGCGCGCTCGAGCGGATCGTCGTCGAGCTCGGTGAGCATGCCCCAGTCGAGTGCCTCGAGCGCGTGCATGATGCGCCCGGTCAGGATCAGGTCCAGCGCGCGGGCCATGCCCACGACGCGCGGCAGCCGCTGCGTGCCGCCGTCGATCAGCGGCACG
>VAYD01000346.1 GCA_005883905.1 Actinomycetota bacterium | reverse complement strand
GCGAAGGTGCCATCGAGGCTGGGCTCCATCGAATGGATCAGGTAGTAGGCGCAGTCGATCCCGTCGAGTGCCTCGTCGAGCCGCGTCCCCGCGACGGCGTCGCCCTGGACGACCTCGACGCCGGCGGCCACGGCATCCGACCGCCGCGCGTAGGCGCGCACCGTGTGTCCCGCGGCCTGCAGCCGCGGGATCAGCGCGGCGCCGACGAAGCCGGTCGCGCCGGTGACGAGGACGTTCATGACACGATCATTGCGTGAACGATCCGAGCGGCGACTGCGACATCGCGATCGTCGGCGCCGGCATCGTCGGCCTGGCGACCGCGCGCGAGCTCCAGCGTCGCGATCCGGACGCCCGCATCGTCGTCCTCGAGCGCGAGGACCGCGTCGGCGTCCACCAGACCGGCTCGAACTCCGGGGTCGCGCACGCGGGCATCTACTACGTGCCCGGCTCGCTCAAGGCGAAGCTCTGCGTCGAAGGGATCCGCCGCCTGTACGAGTTCTGCGACGAGCACGGCGTCACCTACGAGCGCTGCGGCAAGGTGATCGTCGCGCTCGACCGCTCCGAGCTCGGCCGCCTGGACGAGCTCGAGCGCCGCGGCCAAGCCAATGGCGTGCCAGGGCTGCGTCGCATCGGCCCCGACGAGCTGCGCGAGCTCGAGCCCCATGCCACGGGGATCGCGGGGCTGCACTCGCCGCAGACCGGCATCGTCGACTTCGCCGGCGTCGCGCGGGCGCTGGCCGCGCAGCTCGAAGCCGGCGGCGGCGTCGTGGCGACGAGCTGCGCCGTCGGCGGCTTCGACCGTCGCGACGGTCGTACGCGCATCAGCCACGCCTGCGGCGAGACGCATGCCCGCAAGGTGATCGTCTGCGCCGGCGCGTGGTCGGACCGCCTCGCGGCGGCCGCCGGCGCCGACCCCGACCCGCGGATCGTGCCGTTTCGCGGCGGCTACCTGAAGCTGCGCCCCGATCGCCGCCACCTCGTGCGCTCGCTGATCTACCCGGTGCCCGATCCCGATCTCCCGTTCCTCGGCGTCCACCTGACCAAGCGCGTCGATGGGGAGATCCTGCTCGGCCCGACCGCGCTTGTCGTCGGCGCGCTCGACGCCTACCGGCTGCGCACGGTCCGCCCGCGCGACCTGCGGGCGACGCTGACCTGGCCGGGCAGCTGGAAGATGATGCGCCGCTTCTGGCGGACCGGCATCGACGAGCTGCGGATGGCCACCAGCCGCCGCGCGTTCGTCGCCGCCTGCGCGCGCTACGTGCCCGAGCTGCGGACCGAGGACGTCGTCGACGGGCCGGCCGGCATCCGCGCCCAGGCCGTCGGCCGCGACGGGGCGCTCGTCGACGACTTCGTCTTCAGCGAGGCGTCGGGCGCGCTCTTCGTGCGCAACGCGCCGTCGCCCGCCGCGACGAGCTCGCTGGCGATCGCCTCGTTCATCGCGGACCGCGCTTCGTAATTCCCCCAAGATGCGGGAACTTCGTCGCCGGCCCGGGGCGAAAGCATCCGGTTTGCAGCCTCTTCTCTCGTTTCTTCGCCATTTGCGAACAGCCGTGAAGAACTTGTTGCGATTTGCGGAAGTCGACGTCCAAGGCGAAGAAGGTCTCCTGCGAGAGCTGCTACTTCAAGTGCAACCTGCTCTGCGCGCTCAGCGTCGACGAGCCCTGCGTGACCTATCGCCCGGACGGCCCCGACGGCCTCCGGCCGCCACGCCAGATGCGCCTCAACTTCCGCGACGAGTCGCTCACGCGACCGACGTTTGCGTTTCGGTCGGCGCAGGAGCAGGCTGCCCTGCACGCCTAGCGATCCACTCGCTCCCTGGCTGATCCGTCAGGCCGTGGGCGAGGATCGAGCAGAAGACGACCAGCGCCGCGATGTTGAAGATCCGGTTGTTCTGGGCGATCGGCTCTGAGAGCAGCAGCAGCGAGAACGTCATCGTCGCCACGCCCTTGGGCCCGAACCAGGCGATGAACGCCTTGGTCGCCATGTCGGTGCGCGTCCCCGCAAGCGCCGTCCAGATCGCGACCGGCCGCGCGATCAGCAGCGTCACGACGACGATGCCGACCGCCGCCCATCCGTCGTCGAACAGGCCGTGGAGCGTCAGTAGCGAGCCGAACACGACGAACACGCCGAGCTTGACGATCTCGACGATGTCGTCGCTGCGCGCGGCGACGTAGGCGCGCACGTCGGGCCGCCGGATGCCGAGCACGATGCCCGCGACGAAGACCGCGATGACGCCGTTGCCGTGCGGGGGCAGCGTCGTCACGCCGTAGGTCAGGAACGCGACGCCGAGGCCGTACAGCGCGCGCTGGTGATCGGGGATCCCCTCGCGCGGCAGCAGCACGCTGGCGATCAGCGCGACGCCGATCCCGAAGACGATGCCGAGCCCGATGTCCTGCAGCACGAAGCTCCACCACGTGAAGTCGGGGTTGTCGAGGCTCAGCGCGGCGGCGAGCGCCAGCACGGGGGCCAGCGCGAGCCCGTCGTTCAGCCCGCTCTCGAGGTTGAGCGAGTGGCGGATCAGGCGCGGGACCCGCGGGTTCGTCACCACCGAGGAGCTGAGCACCGGGTCGGTCGGGGACAGCAGCGCGCCGACGAGGAAGCTCTCGGTCCACGTCAGGTCGGTGAAGGCGTGGGTCGCCACGGCGACGATGCCGCACGTCAACGGCATCCCGATCGCGAGGTTGCGCGCGGGGAGATGCCACGCGCGCTGCAGCATCTCGGCCTCGACCTCCAGGCCGTCGCGGAACAGGATCACGATCAGCGCGACGATCGCGAGCTGTCTGACGAAGCCGGAGTCGGCGTGGAAGTCGAGCACCTCGAGCCCGCCCTGGCCGAGCACGAAGCCGGTGATCACGAAGAGCGCGGTCAGCGACAGGAAGCTGCGGTGCGCGAGCCCGGACAGCAGCGCGCCTCCGACGAGACACGCACCAAGAACGACAACCGCCGTCTCGAAGGAGTGCACGGGGATAGAGTCTCCCAACAGACGATGAGGGTCACCGTCCTGGGCAAGTCGCCCTCCTGGCAGGACGCCGGTGGGGCCTGTAGCGGCTATCTGATCGAGGAGGGCGACACCGCCGTCCTGATGGACTGCGGGAACGGCGTGTTCAGCAAGCTGCGCCGCTACCGCGACTACGTCGCCATCGACGCGGTCGTGATCTCGCACCTGCACGCCGATCACTTCCTCGACCTGGTCCCGTTCAGCTACGCGCTCACGTACGCGCCGCGCCAGCAGCCGGTGCCCGTCGACCGCTGGCCCGGCACCGACACGCCGGCGCACCCGGAGCTGTACGCGCCGACCGGCGCGCGCGACACGTTCCGGCGCGTCGTCGGCGCCTGGGGCAACGAGGACCTGATCGAGAACGCCTTCGACGTGCGCGAGTACGAGCCGACCGACACGGTCGAGGTGGGCCCGCTGCGGTTCAGCTTCGCCGAGGTGCCGCACTTCGTGCACACCTGCGCGATCCAGGTCACGTCCTCGCTCAACGGCGGCCGCCGCCTGGTGTACGGCGCGGACTCAGCGCCGGCGAGCGAGCTCGTCGACTTCGCCCAGGGCGCCGACCTGCTGATGATCGAAGCCACGCTGCCGCGCCCCGAGCGCGGCGGCATGCGCGGCCATCTCACGCCGGGCGAGGCCGGCGAGCATGGCGCCCGCGCCGGCGTCCAGCGCCTCGTCCTGACGCACATGTCCGACGAGCTCGACGCCCTCTGGGCCCGCCGCGAAGCCGAGCAGACCTTCGGCGGCCCGGTCGACCTCGCCCAGGAGGGCGCGGTCTACGAGCTGTAGGGGTCAGGTCTTTCTTTGCCGTACGGCAAAGAAAGACCTGACCCCCTTGCTGTGCAAAGCTGAAGCGCGATGCCCGAGCGCGACCTCTTCGCGAACTTCGAGCGGATGCGCCGCGAGATGGACGAGCTGTTCGGCGATGTCTTCGAACGGGCGCTCGGCCCGCGCCACCGCGGTGGCTTCAGCCCGGCCGTCGACGTGTTCTACGAGGGCGACCCGCCGCGCGCGGTCGTCCATGCGGAGCTCGCGGGCATCGACCCCGACGAGATCGGCCTGGAGATCGAGGGCCGCGAGCTCGTCATCGCCGGCCATCGCCGCCCGTCGGACGCCGAGGGCCGCGTCTACCAGCAGCTCGAGATCGACTTCGGCCCCTTCCGGCGCACGATCCCGCTCGGCGCCGACGTCGTCGCCGACGAGGCCAAGGCCTCCTACCGCGACGGGATCCTGCGCATCGAGCTGCCGCTGGTCGTCCAGCAGCCCCGCAGCCGATCTGTTCCAATCGAAGTAGGGCGGCCGGAGGCCGACCAACAGTCTCAGAGGGCGGGGCCGGATGCCCCGGCGAGGTAACCCTTCATGATCAACGTCGAGGCCTCCGGGGAGGGCCAGGACGTCGCGATCGGGTCGCGCGCCATCCCGGGGACGCTTCCGGTCCTGCCGCTGCGCGAGACGGTCCCGCTCCCCGACACGCTGACGCCGCTGGCCGTCGGCCAGGAACGCTCGGTCCAGCTCGTCAACGACGTGCTGGCCGGCAACCGGATGCT
>VAYD01000052.1:11360-11579 GCA_005883905.1 Actinomycetota bacterium | reverse complement strand
GTCCGTGCTCGTCTCGAGCGTGTAGCCGCGCGGATAGTCGCCGCGGTCGGCGCCCGTGTCGAGGACGACCCGCCGGATCGACTGCGTCGATCCGAGGTCGACCTGCAGCCACTGCCCGGGCGTCTGCGCGGCCTGCGTGGTCCAGCGCGTGGTCGCGTCGTCGTCGACCGCGTTGGCGGCCCCGTCGGGCGTGCTCGCGGTCGCCGTCATCGGGTCGGC
>VAYD01000052.1:0-11344 GCA_005883905.1 Actinomycetota bacterium | reverse complement strand
CGGCGTCGAGCAGCTGGTGGCTGTCGGCGATCGCCGGCCACGTGAAGGTCGTCAGCGAGCCACCCGGCAGCGTGTAGTCGAAGGACTCGCCGCCCTGCGACACGGCGAACGTGCGCGGATCGTCGTTCTCGTTGTGGACCACCAGCGCGATCGAGCCGTCCGGGTTGCGGAACGCCGTGTCCATGATCTGGCCGTTCCAGCCGGTGGTGCCGAACGAAGTGGACGCGATCCGGCGCGCGCCCGGGCGCACGAAGCGGGCGAGATGGCCGAGCGTGTAGTACTCGGCGTTGCGCGTGACCTCCTGGCCGGGGCCGACGGTGATCACGCCGGTGCACGTGTCGCAGCCGCCGTTGTGGGGGCCGCCGTCGGGATCGAGCGCGAGGTTCCAGTTGACGACCGTCATGCCCCAGTTGCGGGTGACGCCGAGCACCAGGTTGCGGGTGTGCCACTTGAGCGTGTCGGAGAACACCTGCGCCGGCGGGTCAGTGGGACCGTGCGAGCCGGAGCACTCCGTGAACCAGATGCCCTTGCCCGGGAAGGCGCGGTGCAGCTCCGTCTGGCGGCTCGGGTCGCCGCTGTAGCAGTGGAACGCCGTGCCGGCGAGCCAGTCGCCCGCCTGGCTGTTGAGCAGGTCGGTCGGGTACTCGGTCTCGGGGTCCTCGCCTGGCGGCGTGTTGGCGATGTCGTTGGGGTGCTCGCTCCAGTTGTGGTCGTAGCCGAGGATCTTCGTGTCGATCCCGGCGGCGCCGAACGCCCTGCCGATCGCCACGATCAGCTTCGCCTCCTGCGCGACCGGCAGGTCCATTCCCGGGTAGCCGTTCGGGTTGCGGTTCTGTGGCTCGTTCTGGACCGTGACCGCGTAGACGGGCACGCCGGCGCCCTCGTAGCCCTGGACGAACTTGACGAAGTACTTGGCGTACGCCGCGTAGATCCGCGGGTCGTCGATCAGCCGTCCGCCGATCAGCGAGCCGTTCGTCTTCATCCACGCCGGCGCACTCCACGGCGACCCGATGACCTTCAGCTGCGGGTTGAGCGCCAGGGCGGTCCGCAGCAGCGGCAGGATCTGCTTGCGGTCGTGCTGGATCGAGAAGTGGTGCATGCCGTAGTCGGTCTCGCCGGCCGGCATGTCGTCGTAGGTGTAGTGCAGGCCCGCGACGAAGTCCGACGCGCCCATCGGCTGGCGCAGGAACGACAGCCTGTCGGTCGCGAAGAGGTCGCGCATGGCGGCCGCGCGGTGCTTGCTGTCGAGCCGGTACAGCACATGCGCCGAGGAGTCCGTGATCGACGCGCCGAAGCCGTCCATCCGCTGGTAGGCCCGGCTCGTGTCGACGGTCACGGTGAGCTCATCGGAGCCGCCGGGGGCGAAGTCAACGCTGCCGCGGTCGGACAGCTGCATCGAGCGGTCGATCGTCGTCAGCCACACGTGCGCGCTCGGCGCGGCGGCTGCGGGCGCGGCGGCGCAGGCGACGGTCGCCAGCGCCGCGACGACGAGGCGCCTCATCACGCGCCCACGCGCTCGCGCGCCATCGCGTCGACCGCTGCGTCCCAGGTGCTCGACACCTTCTCGGCGGCGGCGCGCTCCTCGGCGCCGATCCGCAGCGCCAGCTCCGCGGTCTGCGCGTCGCCCGCGCGGTCCGCGGTGCGGGCGAGCATCTCGTAGGCGCCGGCCTCCAGCGCCTCGAACGCGAAGGCGAAGCCGGCGAGCTTCACCGGCGTGTCCGGCTGCAGCTTGAAGAACGTGCCGAGGTTGAGCGCGCCGACGCGCAGCGCGCCAGCCTGGAAGCGCGCGGGCCCGCTGCCGAGCTGCGAGAGGCGCTCGTCGACGAGGCGCTGGTGCTCGCGCGTCTGCGTCAGGTGCTCCTCGAAGACGCTCGCGAGTTCGGGGACCTCGGCGAGCTTCGGGCCGGCCTCGAGCAGCTGCAGCGCCTGACCCTCGAGCGCGTGGGCGTCGCGCAGGTACTTCACGACCTCCTTGCCGAGGTCGTCCGGAGCTTTCTCGCGCAGCGAGGCGTCCACCGCGCCGTCCCACCGCTCCGCGATCCGGTCGGCCATCGCGCGCTCCTGCGCGCCGATCCGCTGCGCGAGCTCGACGACGCGCTCGTCGCCCGCGCGCTGCGCCATCCGGCGCAGGAGCTCGTAGGCGGCGAGCTCCATGTGCTCGTAGGAGTACGCGTGGACGGCCAGCTTGCCCGGCGTGTCGGGATTGAGCCGTGCGAACAGGACCATGCCCCAACCGCCGACCTTGCCGGCGACGTCCTTGACCGTCGACGGCTCGGCGCCGCGGCGATGCAGCTCGGCGCGGACGTCCTGCTCGTGCTCGCGCGTCTCGGTGCGGTGCTGCGCGTAGATCCGGCCGAGCTCCGGGTCGCCGGCCATGGCGGGTGCGCGCTCCATCTGGGCGAGGGCCTGCTCCTCGATCGAATGGGCGTCGGTGAGGTATTTGGTGATCTGGTCTTCGAGGGTGGTGGCGGGCATGTCGTCGCGATACCCGTCACAGGGCTGGCTGTAGCCTCCAGCGTCGGATGACCGACGTGCGATACGACCCCAAGGAGATCGAGCCGCGCTGGCAGAAGGTGTGGGAGGACGAGCAGACGTGGCACGTCGAAAACGGCGAGGCCACGGACCGCGACAAGTCCTACGTGCTGGTCATGCTGCCCTACCCCAGCGGAGAGCCGCACATCGGCCACCTGAAGGTCTACTCGGTCGGCGACGCCGTCGCGCACTTCCACCGGCGCAACGGGCTTCGGGTGCTCAACCCGATGGGCTACGACGCGTTCGGCCTGCCCGCCGAGAACCACGCGATCAAGACCGGCCAGCACCCGCGCGTCTCCACCGACGAGGCGATCATCGAGTTCCGCAAGGCGTTCCGCGAGTGGGGCGTCTCGATCGACTGGTCGCGCGAGTTCGGCACGCACGAGCCGCGCTACTACCGCTGGACGCAGTGGATCTTCCTGGCGCTGTACGAGCGCGGGCTGGCCTACCGCAAGGAGGCCGCGGTCAAGTGGTGCCCCAACGACCAGACCGTCCTCGCCAACGAGCAGGTGATCGACGGGCGCTGCGAGCGCTGCGGCTGGGAGGTCGAAGTCAAACAGCTCGAGCAGTGGTTCTTCCGCATCACCGACTACGCCGACCGCCTGCTCGACGACCTCGACACGATCGAATGGCCCGAGCACGTCAAGACGATGCAGCGCAACTGGATCGGCCGCTCGGAGGGCGCCGAGGTGATCTTCCGCTGCGACGAGCTCGCCATCGACTACCCCGTCTTCACCACGCGGCCCGACACGCTGTTCGGCGCGACCTTCTTCGTCATGGCGCCCGAGCACCCCGACGTGCTGCGGCTCGCCGAGGGCACCGAGCACGAGGAGGAGGTCCGCGCCTACGTCAACCGCGCGCTGAACGAGACGGCCGAGGAGCGCGGCGACGTCGACAAGGAGAAGACCGGCGTGCCGCTCGGGCGCACGGTCACGAACCCGGTCAACGGGGAGCAGATCCCGATGTTCGTCGCCGACTACGTGCTGATGGAGTACGGCACCGGTGCGGTCATGGCGGTGCCGGCGCACGACCAGCGCGACTACGAGTTCGCGGTCAAGTTCGGCCTGCCGATCCAGCAGGTCGTCGCGCCGGCGTCAGGCGAGATGCCCGAGGGGGAGGCGTTCGTCGAGCACTCCGCCGACGAGCGGCTCGTCAACTCGGGCGACTTCACCGGGCTGAGCGCGGCGGAGGGCAAGGACGCGATCGTCAGCTGGCTCGACCGCCAGGGCAAGGGGCACCAGACGGTCCAGTACCGGCTGCGCGACTGGCTGCTCTCGCGCCAGCGCTACTGGGGCTGCCCGATCCCGATCGTCCACTGCCCCGCCTGCGGGCTGGTGCCGGTGCCCGAGGAGGATCTGCCGGTCATCCTGCCGGACGTCGAGGACTACGCGCCGAAGGGGCGCTCGCCGCTGGCGGCGGCCGAGGACTGGGTGAACGTGGCGTGCCCGTCGTGCGGCGGCGCCGCCAAGCGCGAGACCGACACGATGGACACGTTCGTCGACTCG
Organism: Actinomycetota bacterium; assembly: GCA_005883905.1. Classification (GTDB taxonomy): domain Bacteria; phylum Actinomycetota; class Thermoleophilia; order Solirubrobacterales; family Solirubrobacteraceae; genus AC-49. The sequence goes on along the minus strand of VAYD01000052.1, from coordinate 7,307 downwards.
TCCTGGTACTTCCTGCGGTACTGCGATCCGGTCAACGAGGAGGCCGCGTGGTCGCAGGACGCGGTCCACGAGTGGATGCCCGTCGACCAGTACATCGGCGGCGTCGAGCACGCGATCCTGCACCTGATGTACGCGCGCTTCTTCGTGAAGGCGCTGAAGGACCTGGGGCACCTCGAGGTCGACGAGCCGTTCGCGAAGCTCTTCACGCAGGGGATGATCACGAAGGACGGCGCGAAGATGTCCAAGTCCCGCGGCAACGTGGTCTCTCCGGCGGACATCGTCGCCTCGCACGGGGCCGACACGGCGCGCTGCTACATCCTCTTCATCGGGCCGCCAGACCAGGGCGCAGACTGGTCCGACGAGGGCGTCGAGGGCGTGCACCGCTTCCTGGCGCGGCTCTGGCGCCTGTCGGCGACCGCGGCCGCGGGCGAGGGCTCCGCCGGCGATCAGCCCGAGACGACGCACGGCTTCGGCGAGGAGCTGGTGCGCAAGTCGCACTGGGCGATCGAGAAGGTCACCAACGACATGACGGGGCGCTTCGCCTTCAACACGGCGATCGCGGCGGTGATGGAGCTGACGAACACCGCCTCGAAGGCGTTCAACGAGATGGGCAACCCGGACCCGCAGGCGCTGCGCTTCGCGCTGGCGACCGCCAACTCGCTGCTGTTCCCGTTCGCGCCGCACGCCGCCGCCGACGGCTACCACCTGCTGACGGGGCGGCGCGTGTGGGAGGAGCCGTGGCCGGCGGCCGACCTGGCGTACCTCGTCTCGGACACGATCGAGGTCGTCATCCAGGTCAACGGCAAGGTGCGCGACCGGGTCCAGGCGCCGGCGGATGCGTCGGCCGAAGACCTGAAGGCGCTGGCGCACGCCGCGCCGAACGCGCGGGCGCACGTCGACGGGCGCGAAGTCGTCAAGGAGATCGTCGTGCCCGGCAAGCTCGTGAACATCGTGGTCCGGTGAACCGCTGCGTCGCCGTGATCGGCCCCGGCGTTGCCTCCGCATCGGAGGTGGCGGTGGCCGAAGAGGTCGGCGCGCGCCTGGTGGACCTCGGCGCCACGATCGTGACCGGTGGGCTGGGTGGCGTCATGGAAGCCGCTTCGCGCGGGGCCAAGTCGCGCCGCGGGTTGACGATCGGCTTGCTCCCGGGCCTCGACCGGTCCGAAGCGAACGGATGGGTCGACGTAGCCATCGCGACCGGGCTCGGCGAGATCCGCAACGCGCTGATCGTCCGGACGAGCGATGCGCTCGTGGCGGTCGGCGGCGGGGCGGGGACGCTGTCGGAGATCGGCTTCGCGCTGAAGCTCGGGCGGCCGGTGATCGGCATCGGAACCTTCGAGGTCGAGGGCGTGGTGCAGGTCGGCTCCGCTGCCGAGGCGGCGGAACTCGCCATCCGCTGAAGCTTCACCAACCGCGCGCGTTGCGTAACCGGCCCGCGCCTAGCGTGGGCGCGTGCCCGAGATCCCGCGCTCGCAGCTCGTCGCCTATGTCGCGCTCGCGGTCGTGGTCGGGCTGTTGGGGCTGCGATACCTGCGGGCGGCACCGGCAACGGCGCCGGCGCCCGCGCCCGCGCAGGGCGCGCCGGGCCAGGCGCTCACCATCGCGGCCGGCGGCCGTTCGTCGGTCGTGCATGTCGCGGGCGCGGTGCGTCATCCGGGCGTGTACTCGCTGCCCGCTGGCGCGCGCGTGCAGGACGCCGTGCGCCGGGCGGGCGGTGCGCGGCGCGGTGCGAACGTCGACGCGGTCAACCTCGCCGCGCGCGTCGCGGATGGGCAGCAGATCGTCGTGCCGTCGCGAGTGGCGGCGGCCGCCGCGGCGGTCTCGGCAGACCCGGCCGCCGGGCCGCCCGCTGCTCCGGTCAGCCTCGGCAGCGCGACGCTCGAGCAGCTCGAGACGCTCGATGGCGTCGGGCCGGCGACCGCGCAGAAGATCGTGGCCTACCGGACCGAGCATGGCGGCTTTCGCTCCGTCGACGACCTCGCCAACGTACCCGGGATCGGGCCGAAGAAGCTCGCCGCGATCAAGCCGCACGTGCAGCCTTGACCGCGCGTCACGCGGTGCTCGGCGCGTTCGTCGCCGGGATGCTCGCGGCGGGGCATCCGGCGGCGCTGCTGTTGGTCGCGCTCGCGGCGCCGCGGCGCCCGTGGCTCGCGCTCGCGCTGCTCGCCACTGCCTTTGCCGGCGCGCTCGCGGCCCACGCTCGGGTGGAGCAGCTCGACCGCTCGGCGCTGCGCCCGCTGAAGGGTCGCTCGGTGACCGAACGGGTCGTGCTGCTCGACCTGCCGCGCGAGACCTCCTTCGGTGGCTGGCAGGCGACGGTGCAGCTGCGCGGCGAGCGCGTGGCGCTGACAGCGGGGCGCTGGATCCCTCGGCTCACCGCCCCGATCGGCGCGCAGCTTGCTGTGTCCGGGACGCTCAAGCCGCTCTCGCCGGCCCAGGCGTGGATGCGCACGCGCAACGTCCACGCCGCCCTGTCCGCGTCGTCGGTCCGGGCCACAGACGGCAGGCGCGGCGGCTTCGCCGGGTTCGTCGACGGCGTGCGCGCGCGGGCCGACCGCGCGCTCGCATCCGGGCCGGTCAGCGGGCTGCTGCGGGGCATGGTGCTCGGCGAGGGCCAGGCGCTCCCGACGGCCATGCAGGACGACTTCCGCACCGCGTCGCTGACGCACCTCGTCGCCGCGAGCGGGCAGAACGTCGCGCTGCTCGCGGCGCTGGCCATCGCGCTCGGCACCGCGCTCGGGCTCGGGTTGCGCGGCCGCCTGCTGCTCGCCCTGGCGCTCGTCGTCCTCTACGTCCCGCTCGCGGGCGCGGGGCCGTCGATCCAGCGCGCGGGGATCATGGGCGGCGCCGCGCTGGTCGCAGCGCTCAGCGGCCGCCCGGCCTCGCGCGCGTACGCGCTGCTGCTCGCGGCCGCGCTCACCCTGCTCGCCAACCCGCGCGCCGCCGCGGACCCCGGCTGGCAGCTCAGCTTCGCCGCGGTGATCAGCATCGCGCTCGGCGCCGGCCGGGTGGCCGTGGTGCTGCGCAGGCGCCGCGTGCCGTGGGGCCTCGCGGAGGCGACGGCGATGACCGTCGCGGCCACGATCGCAACGGCGCCGCTGATCGCGCTGCATTTCGGCCGCGCCTCGATCGTCGGGCTGCCGGCGAACATCCTCGCGGCGCCCGCAGTCGCGCCGGTGATGTGGCTCGGCGCGATCGCTGCCGCGGTCGGCCAGGTGAGCACGGCGGCCGCCGCGCCGTTCGCTGCGCTCGCGTCGCTGCCGGCCGCGTACCTCGCTTCGCTCGGGCACGCCGCGGCACACCTGCCCGGCGCGAACGCGCGCCTCCCACTCGGCGTCGTCGTCGCCGCGTCCGCGGGCGCCGCCGCGCTGCTCGCGGCCCGGCCCCGCGTGCCGCGCGTGCGCGGCGCGCCGGCCGTAGCGCTCGTCATCGCCGCGCTGCTCGCCGCCGTCGCGTCGGCGCATCACGGGGCAGCTCCGCCGGCGGCGCTGCGCATCTCCTTCCTCGACGTCGGCCAGGGCGACGCGACGCTCATCCAGGCCGGCGGCCGCGCCGTGCTCGTCGACGCCGGCCCGCCCGGCGACCACATCGCGTCGCTGGTGCGCGGCGAGGGCGCGCGCCGGCTCGACCTCCTCGTCGTCACGCATGCGCAGGCCGACCACGAGGGCGGCGCCCCGGAGGTTCTTTCGCAGATCCCCGTGACCGCCGTGCTCGACGGCGGGAGCGTCCAGGCTGCGGCACGCGCCCACCAGACCCGCCGCCTGCGCCCGCTGGCCGGACAGGTCATCCATGTCGGCCCGATCCGCCTCGACGTGCTCTGGCCGCCGGCCGGGGGGCGGGTCCCGGGCGAGGACCCGAACCTGCGCGCGATCGTGATGCAGGCCACAGTCGACGGCGCCCGTGTCCTGCTCACCGCCGACGCCGAGTCCGACGTGCTCTCGCCGCTGCCGCTCGAACCGGTCGATCTTCTGAAGGTCTCCCACCATGGCAGCGCCGACCCCGGCCTCCCGGCGCTCCTGTCGACGCTGCGTCCGCGCGCCGCCGTCATCGAGGTCGGCCGCCACAACCCCTACGGCCACCCGGCGCCGTCGACGCTCCACGCGCTCGGCGCAGCCGGCGTCCGCGTCCTGCGCACGGACCGTGACGGCACGATCCGCTTCGAGCTCCGGGACGGCCGCCTCGTCGAGTCGAACCGCTGAGGGGTCAGGTCTTTCATTGCCGCATGTGGCAAAGAAAGACCTGACCCCCGTTGGGCAAGCGCCGACACCCCCGTCTCCTAGAGTGCAGGCATGGCCGACTGGAAGCCTGCGTACCTCATCCATGGCGACGCCCACGGGCGCATCGCCGAGCGGCGGGCGCGGCTGCGGGCGATGGCCGAGGGCGAATCGGGGGTGGAGGGCGTCGAGGTGTTCGAAGGCGAGGCTTCGACGCCGGAGGCGGTCGGCGCCGCGCTGAACGCGATGACGTTCGCGGTCGGACGGCGCTTCCTGATCGTCGACGGCGTCGAGCGCTGGAAGGACGCGGATGTGGAGTCCGACCTCGCGCCCGGGCTGAGCGCCATGCCGCCCGACACCACCGTGGCGTTCTTCGCGCGCGAGGACGGGCGCGTCAAGGCGCCGGCGAGCCTCGTGGCGGTCGTCAAGAAGGTCGGCAACGTCGCCGCCGAGGCCACACTCAAGGCGAAGGACCTGCCGGCCTGGGCCGTCGCCGAGGCCAAGAGCCTCGGGGTCACGCTCGAGCTGCCCGCGGCGCGGGCGCTCGTCGCCGGCGTCGGCGACCGCCAGCAGCGCCTGCTGCGCGAGCTGGAGAAGCTCGCGATCGAGCACGGACCGGGGGCGACGCTCGGCGCTGAGGAGGTCGAGTCCGCCGCCCACAGCGCGGAGCGTCAGGTGTGGGGCCTGGTCGACGCGTTCGTCACGGGCGATCGCGCGACGGCGACGCGCGCGTTCCTCGAGCTGCGCGCCCAGGGCGAGTCGATCGCGCGCCTCGTGCCGCTGATGGGCCGCCGGGTGCGCGACGTCCTCGTCATCGCCGCGCGGCTGGAGAGCGGCGAATCGCCGGCACAGATCAAGGAGTCGATCCGCGGCCAGCCCTGGCAGGTCGATCAGCGCATCAAGCAGGCGCGGGCAACGGATGCCGACAGCCTGAAACGAGCGCTCGAGGCGCTCGCCGATCTCGAGGTCGCCAGCCGCGGCGGCAGCGAGCTCGATGACGACACGTTCGCGCTACTCGCCCTCTGAGGACCAGTCCGGCGGCTCGTAGGCCTTGCCGGCAACGCCGCCGACGATCAGCACCCGCAGGCCTTCCGGCCCGCTGCGCAGCGTGCGCGCCACGCCTGGGCCGACCGCCGCGAGCTGGTCCGCGTCCAGCGGCAGCTCGGTGCCGTCGCCGTCCAGGACGACCGCGCCCGATCCGGCCAGGCACACGTAGAGCTCCTCCTGACCCGACGCCGACTCGTCGTGGGACTTGGTCGAGTAGTCCGGCGGCATGTTCATGACGTTCGCGCCGAATGCGGACAGGCCGAGGCCGGGCCGCACGAGCCGCGCGAACCCGTCCCACAGCGAAGGGAGCTCGTCGATCCGGGCTCCCTTGGCGTTCATGGGTGGGGCTACGCCTCGGGCTCGCCGGCGCGAACCCGAGCGGCTCGCGCCTTCTTGCGGGCGCCGGTGTTGCGGTGCAGGGCGCCGCGCTTGACGGCCTTGTCGACCGTCGACGTCAGCTTCTTGAACTCGCTGTCGGACGCTGCGTCGTCGCCCTCGGCGACGGCCGCCTGGAGGCGGCGGAAGTACGTACGGATCGTCGACGTGTAGCGGCGGTTCTCGAGGCGCTCGCGCTCCGAGCGCAGGATGCACTTCTTCTGGGAATGAATGTTGGCCATGTGGTGAGGCGACGATGATAGCGGCCACATGGGGGAGCGCGGCCGAGCGGCGTTGCCCGCAACACGATCATCTTCTCGATCGCGACGGGCCTGAGCCGGATCATGGGCGTCGTCCGGGAGATCGTCGCGGCGCGCTACTACGGCACGACCGGCCCCGCCTCGGCCTTCACGCTCGCATTCCAGATCCCGAACCTGGTGCGCAGCCTGTTCGCCGACGCCGCGATCAGCGCAGCGTTCGTGCCGGTGTTCACCGAGCTGCTGGAGAAGGGCAAGCGCCGCGAGGCGTTCGAGCTCGCCGGCTCGCTGCTGCTGGTCATCCTCGCCGCGCTCGGCGCGATCAGCCTCTTCTTCATCGTCTTCGCGGGGCAGATCATGCCGCTGTTCATCGGCGACGAGTTCACGCCCTACCTGACCCATCTGACGGTCGTGATGAGTCAGCTGCTGTTCCCGATCGTCGTGCTGCTCGGCGTCAACGGGCTGGTCGTCGGGATCCTCAACGCCTACGAGCACTTCACGATCCCCGCGCTCGCGCCGCTGGTCTGGAACCTGATGATCATCGTGTCGCTGATCGCGCTGCGCCCGCTGTTCAGCGTGGGCCACGAGATCTACGCGTATGCCGTCGGCGTGCTGCTGGGCACGATCGTCCAGCTCGCGATGAGCATCCCGCCGCTGCGCCACCTGGACTTCAAGTTCAGCTTCCGCGGCAGCCTGCGCAACCCGCGCATCGCGCAGGTCCTGAAGCTGATGCTGCCCGTGACGATCGGGCTCGGGGTCATCAACTTCGACCTCGTCATCAACTCGAGCCTGGGCTCGCTGGTGTCGGTCGAGGCGCCGCGCGCGATCGATGCCGCGTTTCGCGTCTACATGCTCCCGCAGGGGATGTTCTCGGTCGCGCTGGCGACCGTGCTGTTCCCGACGCTGAGCCGCTACGCCGCCCGCAACGACCTGGACGGGCTGCGCGCGACGATGGCCACGGGGATGCGCGCGATCTTCCTGCTGCTGATCCCGGCGGCGACGTTCACGTTCGTCATGGCGACGCCGATCGTGCGCCTGATCTACCAGCACGGCGTGTTCGGGCCCAAGTCGACCGACCGCGTCTCCACGGCGCTGTTCTGGTTCTCGTTCAGCCTGCCGTTCGCGGGGGTGAACCTGCTGCTCACGCGCACGTTCTTCAGCCTGCAGCGCCCGTGGATCCCGACCGCCCTCGCGACCGCGAACCTCGTTGTCAACGCGCTCATCAGCCTCGCGCTCTACAAGCCGCTCGGGATCGCGGGCCTGGTCATCGGCACGGCGGTGGCCAGCGCCGGCATGACGTTCAGCCAGGCGTTCTACCTGCGCCGCGAGCTCCACGGGCGACTCGAGGGCGGCCGGACGCTGATGGCCGTGCTGCAGATGAGCGTCGCGTCCGCGGCGCTGGGGGGTGTCTCCT
>VAYD01000345.1:3165-3619 GCA_005883905.1 Actinomycetota bacterium | reverse complement strand
ACCGCATCCGGCGAGATGCCGCGCGCCACGGCGGTGATGTCGATGAGGTTCGTGACGCCCGGCTTGTCGGGGGCGCGGACGATCTCGCTGCCCGAATCCGTGACCGCGCGCTTGATCTTCTTCTCGATCGCGTCGGGCTCGTCGAGGACGTAGACGGTGCCCTCGACCGACGCGTTCGTGGTCGACATCTTCTTCGTGGGGTCCTGCAGGTCCATGATCCGCGCCCCGACCTCCGGGATCCGGTGCTCGGGCACCACGAACGTCTCCCCGAAGCGCGAGTTGAACCGCCGCGCGACGTCGCGCATCAGCTCCAGATGCTCGCGCTGGTCCTCCCCGACCGGCACCTCCTCGGCGCGGTAGACGAGCACGTCGGCAGCCTGCAGCACCGGGTAGAAGAGAATGCCCGCCGAGACAAGCTCGCGCTGGGCGAAGGACTTGTCGCGGAACTGGTGCA
>VAYD01000345.1:0-3102 GCA_005883905.1 Actinomycetota bacterium | reverse complement strand
CGCCGTGGTGTCGAGCACGCGCTCGCGCAGCTCCGCCGGATCGTAGGGAACGGTGATCGCGTGCATGTCAACGATGCAGTAGATCGCCTCGCCGCGGTCCTGGCCCTCGACGTACTGTCTGATGGCCCCGATGTAGTTGCCGAGATGCTTCCGGCCCGTCGGCTGGATTCCGCTGAAGATCCGCATGCGCAGCGGCGCAGCATACGAGGCTGGCCCGCGACGGCCATCGTCGCAGCCGTCGCCGTCTTCCCGACCCCGGCGCAGCTCAGCGCCGCGCGGCACTTCGCCGCCCATCGCCACGGCGCCGTCTCGTTCGCCGTCGTCGACAGCCGCGGCCGCGAGCGCGGCGGCCTTCACCCCGCGGCGCGGCGGCCGTCGGCCAGCGTGGTGAAGGCGATGCTGCTCGTCGCCTACCTGCGCCGCCACGCGCACGAGCGGCTGACGCCTCCGGTGCGCCGGCTCCTGTCGCCGATGATCCGCGTCTCCGACAACGAGGCGGCGATCGTGATCCATGCGGTCGTCGGCGATGCCGGGCTGCGCGCGGTCGGGCGCGCCGCGCACATGCGCCGCCTGACGACGGGCCACGGCCTCTTCGAGACGGGCATCACCGCCGCCGATCAGGCGCGGCTCTTCTGGCGGCTGGACCGGCTGCTCCCTCGCCGGCACCGTGCGTACGGCCGCGCACTGCTGGCGAGCGTCGTCGCGCAGCAGCGATGGGGCGTCCCACGGGCGGCGCGCGGGCGCTTCCGCGTGCTGATCAAGGGCGGCTGGCGCACCGGGCTCGTGCACCAGAGCGCCCGCGTGGAGTGGCGTGGCCACCACCTCGCGGTCGCCGTGCTGACCGCCGGCAGCCCGAACATGGTCTACGGAGAGCGCACGATTCAGGGCGTCGCGGCGCGCCTGTTGAGCCCCGTCTCGGTCGCCCGCAAGGGTTCGGTCACCGCGCACGCCGGGTAGCGCCGTGCGGGATGAGGCCCGTCGAGGAGACCCCCACCAAGCCCGTCGACTACGCCGCGCTGAGCGCCGGCTACGGGACGCTCCTGGGCGCGATCGTGCTCGGCGCGCGGCAGCAACCAGACGGTAGGTGGGACGAGTTTCGCGGTGAGATCCCGGCGCTCGGGCTCGCGACGTTCGCGCTCTCGAAGCTGATCGCCAAGGAGAAGGTGGAGACCTGGGTGCGCGAGCCGTTCGTCGAGGAGACCGGCCACGGCCGGCAGCCGAAGGGGACGCGCCTGCGCTACGCGGTCGGCGAGCTGCTGACGTGCACCCGCTGCGTCGGCGCCTGGAGCTCGCTCGGGCTCGTCGCGCTGCGCGTCACGCGGCCGCGCGAGGCCCAGGTCGTCACCGCGGTGCTGGCGGCATCGGCGCTCAACGACTTCCTGCAGACGGGCTTCAACTGGGCGTGCGCGAAGGCCGACCGGGCTCAGAGCGCCTGACGGATCACTGGGTGCTTGGCCGCCGCCGCCTCGTCCAGGCGGCGCACCGGCGTCGTGTAGGGCGCGTTGCGCGCGACGTCCGGGTCCTCGGCGGCCTCCTTGAGGATCGCCGCGATCGCGTCGGCGAACGCGTCCAGCGTCTCCTTCGTCTCGGTCTCGGTCGGCTCGACCAGCAGCGCCTCATCGACCAGCAGCGGGAAGTAGACGGTCGGCGGGTGGAAGCCGTGGTCCAGCAGCCGCTTGGCGAGGTCGAGCGTCTTGACGCCGAGCTCCTTCTTCATCGGCGAGCCGCTGAGCACGAACTCGTGCATGCAGAGCTTCCCGAAGGCCAGCGGCAGGTGCTCGGCGAGCGGCCCGAGCCGCGCGAGCAGGTAGTTCGCGTTCAGCACCGCGGTCTCCGAGGAGTCCTTAAGGCCCTCGGCGCCGAGCGAGCGGATGTAGGCGTAGGAGCGCACGAAGCAGCCGTAGTTGCCCTGGAAGCCGCGCAGCCGCCCGATCGACTTCTCGCTGCTGTTGCGCAGGTCGAAGCTGTCTCCGTCGCGGGCGATCCGCGGGTTCATCAGGTACGGCTCCATCCGATCTGACACCGCGATCGGGCCGCTGCCCGGGCCGCCGCCGCCGTGGGGCTGCGTGAACGACTTGTGCAGGTTGAAGTGCACGATGTCGAAGCCCATGTCGCCGGGCCGGCTGACGCCCATGATCGCGTTGAGGTTCGCGCCGTCGTAGTACAGCGTCGCGCCGACGCCGTGGACGATCGACGCGATCTCCTCGATGTTCGGGTCGAAGAGGCCGAGCGTGTTGGGGTTCGTCAGCATCAGACAGGCGACGTCCTCGTCGGCCTTCGCGCGCAGGTCGTCGAGGTCGACGCCGCCGTCGGGGTTCGTCCCGACCTTCACGACCGTGTAGCCGGCCATCGTGACCGTCGCCGGGTTCGTGCCGTGCGCGCTGTCCGGGGTGAGGACCTTGGTGCGCTGGTCGCCGCGGTCCTCGTGGAAGGCCCTGGTCAGCAGCACGCCGGCGAGCTCGCCATGCGACCCGGCGCTCGGCTGCAGCGACACGTGCGGCAGGCCGGCGATCTCGCTCAGCGCCCGCTCGAGGTTCCACATCAGCTCGAGCGCACCCTGGGCGTGCGCGGGGTTCTGCAGCGGGTGCAGGCGGGCGTGGCCGGGCAGCGCCGCGACGCGCTCGTGCAGGCGCGGGTTGTGCTTCATCGTGCACGAGCCGAGCGGGTAGAAGCCCGAGTCGAGGTCGAAGTTGCGCTTGGACAGGTTCACGTAGTGGCGCACGATCTCGGGCTCGGAGACCTCGGGCAGGCGCGCGGGCCCGGAGCGGCGCAAGCGCTCGGGCAGCAGGCCGTCGACCTGCGGGACGTCGAGCTGAGGCGAAACGAACGCCCGGCGGCCCGGCGCGCCGCGCTCGAAGATCGTCGTCGTGCCCTCGGCGGCGTGCGTGGTCGTGTGGCGCATCGGATGCGCGTCGATGCCCGGGTCGGCGTGCAGGCGATTGTCGTTCACGATGCTCACGCGTGGATCTCCTGGCGCTCCGCGGCCACCGCCGCGCCAAGGACGTTCGCGAGGCGGTCGATGTCGGCGCGAGAGCGCTGCTCGGTGATCGCCACCAGCAGCACGTCGTCGTCGAGCGCGAGGCCTGGGTTCACGCCCTGCTC
>VAYD01000284.1 GCA_005883905.1 Actinomycetota bacterium | reverse complement strand
TAGATCGGCGGCACGTTGTCCTTGCCGAGCTGGCGCACGATGAAAGGGAGCGCGCCGAGGTGGTCCTCGTGGCCGTGCGTCACGACGATGCCCTCGATGTCGTCCGCGCGCTCGCGCAGGTAGCTGAAGTCCGGCAGGACGAGGTCGATGCCGACCATCTCGGCGGTGGGGAAGCGAAGCCCGACGTCCACGACCACGATGCGGCCGTCGTACTCAACGACCGTCATGTTCTTGCCGATCTCGCCCAGGCCGCCGAGCGGGAGGACGCGCAACGATGAGCTCAACGGGCGGCGGTCTCCAGGAGGCCGTGGCGCTCGAGCATCGACCGCACGGCGTCACGCTCCGCGTCGTCGGCCGGCACCATCGGCAGGCGCAGGTATTCGCCGGGGATCAGCCCGAGCATCGTCAGCGCGGCCTTCGTGCAGGTCGGGCTGGAGGTCATGAACAGCGTCTTGTAAACGTCCTGCAGCGGCTCGTCGATCGCCGCGCGGTTGCCGGGCTCGTCGACCATGCGGCGCATCTCGTCGCCGACGATGTGGCTCGCGACGAGGATGCCGCCGGCGCCGCCGAAGTCCAGGCAGCGCGCGAAGTTCGCGTCGTCGCCGGCGTAGACCTCGAGGCCGTCGATCGGCTGCAGCTCGTCGCCGTTGGCCTGCTTGACGCCGGTGACGTTCTCGATCTGCGCGAGCTCGGCGAGCAGGTCGGGCGGCATGTTGGTCGCCGTGCGGCCGGGGATGTTGTAGAGGACGATCGGCTTGTCCGTGGCGTTCGCGATCGCCTCGTAGTGGGCCTTGATCCCGCGGCGGTTGGGCTTGTTGTAGTAGGGCGTGACGCTGAGCGTCGCGTCGACGCCGATCTCGGTCGCGCGCTGCGTCATGTGAACCGCGTGCGCGGTGTCGTTGGAGCCCGTGCCGCCGATGACCGTGGTGCCCTTGGGGCGCTCCTGCACGGCGAGCTCGAGCATCCGCAGGTGCTCGTCGTCGCCGAGCGTCGGGGCCTCCCCGGTGGTCCCGCACACGACGAAGCCGTCCGAGCCGTGCTCGGCCAGGTAGTGCAGCAGCGAGACGAACGTGTCCTCGTCGAGCGCGCCGTCCTCGGTGAACGGCGTGATGATGGCGGTGATGACGGTGCCCAGGGCGCCCACGCGGAGCATTGTCCCAGACGCGCCCTACGCTGGCAGTTCGATGCAGGACACCGACCGAACCGAGCTCGCCCTGGAGATCGCCGCCGTGCGCTGGCGACTGCCGGACGGCGACTTCGCGGTGCTCGTCGGCGTGACCGACGAGGGCGAGGAGGTGACGGTCACCGGCGCGCTGGCCGACGTCCAGCCGGGCGAGGTGATCGACGTGCGCGGCGCGTTTCGCAGGCACGCAAAGCACGGCTGGCAGTTCGCCGCGGAGGGCGTGCGCGTGCGCGAGCCGGTCGGCGAGCACGCGCTGCTCGCGTACCTGGGCGCCGTCAAGCACGTCGGGCCGGCCGGCGCGGGCTGGCTGCTCGAGCGCCACGGGCACGAGGTGTTGTCGGTGATCGACGCCGATCCGGGCGGCCGGCTGCGCGAGGTGCCGGGGATCGGGCCGCGGCGGATCGGCGCCGCCGTGGAATCGTGGCGCGAGCAGGGAGCTTTGCGTGCGCTGCGGCTGTTCCTGGACTCGCATGGCGTGCCCGCGGCCGTGGCCGCGCGCGTGTACCGGGCGTTCGGCGCTGGCTCGATCGAGCAGCTGCAGGAGGACCCCTACGCGCTGACGCAGCTGGACGGCATCGGCATCCCGGGCGCCTGGACGCCGGTGTCATGCACGCGCTGTCGCTGGCCGAGGACGACGGGCACTGCTACCTCCCCCGCACCGAGCTCGCGGACCGCGCGCGGCGGCTGCTCGGCACCGATGCGGACGACCGGATCGACGGGCTGGCACTCGCCGGCCGGCTTGAGCTCGACGACGAAGGCCACGTGGCGGAGGCGCGCCTCGCGGCGATCGAGCGGCGGCTGGCGGCACGGGCGCGAGAGCTCGCGCGCTCGGAGCCGGTGCTGTCGCTTCGCGACGAATCACGCCCGGTTGCCGGCGCCTTCGTGCCGACCGACGACCAATGGTCCGCGGTCATCCGGGCGCTGCGGAGTCGCCTCTCGGTGCTGACGGGCGGTCCCGGGGTGGGCAAGACCGCGTCGATGCGCGCGCTCGTCGATCTGCTGCGCGCGAACAAGAAGTCGGTGCGGCTGTGCGCGCCGACGGGCAAGGCCGCGCGGCGGCTGGCGGAGCTCACCGGCGCGGACGCGACCACGATCCACCGGCTACTCGACTACGTCCCCAGCGAGGGCTTCGGGCGCGACGCCTCGCATCCCATCGACGGCTGCGACATGCTGATCGTCGACGAGGCGTCGATGCTGTCGCTGCGCCTTGCCGAGCCGCTGCTCGACGCCGTCGGACCGGGCACCCACGTCCTGCTCGTGGGCGACGTCGACCAGCTCGCGCCGGTCGGCCCCGGCCGGGTGCTGGACGATCTGATCGCGTCCGAAGCCGTGCCTGTCACGCGGCTGACGACGATCTTCCGCCAGGCCGCGCGATCGCTGATCGTCCGCGCAGCGCACGCGGTCAACCACGGCGAGCCGCCGCCGACGATGCCTTCCGACGACGGGCTGCGCGACTTCTTCCTGATCGAGCGAGCGAATCCGCGCGCGGTGTTCGACGAGGTCGTCTCGCTCGCCGCGGAGCGCCTGCCCCGCCACTACGACCTCGATGCGATGGCCGACGTGCAAGTGCTCGCGCCGATGTACAAGGGCCCGGTCGGCATCGACGCGATCAACGCCGAGCTGCGCGCGCGGCTCAACCCGGACGGCCCGGCGATCCCGGGCACGGCGTTTCGCCTGCACGACCGCGTGATCCAGACCAAGAACAACCACGAGCACCAGATCATGAACGGCGAGACCAGCGTGCTCGTCCACTACGACGACGACCGCGACCGCGTGCTCCTCGCCACCGACGACGGCCGCCGCGTGCCACTCCCGGTGCGCGACCTCGACACGTTCAAGCTCGGCTTCGCCAGCTCGGTCCACAAGGCCCAGGGATCGCAGTGGCGCGCGGTCGTGATGGTGCTCTCCCGCGGCCACCACGTGATGCTCACGCGCAACCTCGTCTACACGGGCCTCACCCGGGCGGCCGAGCTGCTCGTCCTCGTCGCCGAGCCCGGCTCCGTGATGACCGCGGCTCGCCGCGTCGAGGCCCGCGCTCGCTATACGCGCCTGGCGGAGCTGGTCGGGCACTAGCGCTCAGGCCGCCGTGCAGACCGCGTAGCCGACCGCCGTGGACGCCGCGCCGGAGTCGTTCTGGATGAGCGACTCCCAGCCGGTCGCCGTGTCGCCGTCGGCGAGCTGCGGACCGTCGGGGCGATCGGGAAGCTCTGCTGCACCCGCGCCGCCGTGCCGCTGTCGCCCAGGCCCGCGCCACCGCCGACGGCCTGCTCACCCGGTGCACACTGCACCCGAAAGAGCGCACGCCCACCCGCGTGGATGTCGGTGTCGATCCGGCGCACGACGGCGGAGCTCTGCGCCGCGCCCGGCGACCCGGCTTCGCCCTTCGGGCCGGGTGGGCCGGTCTCCCCCTTCGCGCCGGCGGGGCCGGCGTCTCCCTTCGGGCCGGGCGGGCCGGTGTTGCCGCGGGGAACCTGGCCGGTCTTGAAGTCTTGGGCCAGCAGCGACCCGTTGCGGACCTGGCGGGTCCCGACGCTGTTGTTCGGCAGCGTGACCGCCGCCCACGAGACGCCGCCGAGCGCGATGAAGAGCGCAAGCGTGCTGACGATGTTGCCGTAGCTGAGGAGACGGGTTGTCGAGCGCATGTTCGAGCAAGGACGCGGGCAGTCGCAGATCCCTTCCCCATTTGGCGCGTCGCGAGCGTGTACGGTCGGGCACGTGGCGGGAGCCGACACGTTCCGCGTTCAGGCCGATGCGTACGAGCAACACGTAGGGCGCTACACCCCGCAGCTCGCCGCGGCCTTCTGCGATTTCGTCGCCGTGCAGCCTGGCACGCGGGCGCTGGATGTCGGCTCGGGCCCCGGCGCGCTTGCGGCGGAGCTCGCGCGGCGCATCGGGCCGGCCGGCGTCTCGGCCGCGGAGCCGTCGGAGCCCTTCGCGAAGGCGTGCCGCTCGCGGGTTCCCGGCATCGAGGTCGTCATCGCGCCGGCCGAGGTGATGCCGTTCGCCAACGCGTCATTCGACGTGACCGTGTCGCAGCTCGTCGTCAACTTCCTCGACGACGCCGAGGCGGGCCTGCGCGAGATGGTCCGCGTCACCCGGCCGGGCGGCGTCATCGCGGCCTGCGTGTGGGACTACGCGGGCGAGATGACACTGCTTCGGGCGTTCTGGGACGCGGCGCGCGAGGTCGCGCCGCACCGGGCGGCCGCACGCGACGAGGGCGACGTGATGCACTGGTGCCGCGACGGCGAGCTCGCGCAGCTGTGGACGGGCGCCGGACTGAACGTGGTGCGCTCAAGCGCGCTTCGCGTGCACGCCGGCTACGCGGACTTCGACGACCTCTGGGCGCCGTTCCTGTCCGGCGTGGCACCTTCAGGCGCGTTCTGCGTCTCGCTCGACGAGGATCGGCGCACGGCGCTCAAGGACGCGTACCGCCGCCGGCTGGGCGCAGGCGACGGGCGGTTCGAGCTGACGGCGCGGGCGTGGGCCGTGGCCGGTACGGTCGCCTAGGCGTGGTCCCTGGGCACGTTGTTGCTGCTTGGGGCGAAGCGCATGAGGTGGTCAGGTCGGCGAGCG
>VAYD01000283.1 GCA_005883905.1 Actinomycetota bacterium | reverse complement strand
GGATCGGCGACCACGATGCGCAGGCCGTGGTCGGCCACGGCCAGGCCGCGGACGGTCATCGCGGACATCTCGCCGCCGTGGCCCATCTCCTTTGCCTTGGCCTCGCCGCCGGGCGCCGCGGGGTCGAAGATCCCTCCGGCCAGCGCGCCGATGCCGAACAGCGCCGCGAGCGCGGCCGCGACGCCGGTGAGCCGCGCGGCGATCATGCGATCACCTCGTAGCCGGCCTCGGCCACGGCGGCCTTGATGTCCTCGTCGGTGTAGCCCTCGCCGGCGACCGTCATGCGGCCCGTGGCGAGGTCCACGTCGACGGCGGTGACGCCAGGGACTGCGCAGACCTCCTCGCGCACCGACATCACGCAGTGACTGCAGGTCATGCCCGCGATGGAGAATACCGGGTGGGGGTATGTGTTCCGCATGGAAGCCAAGGTACATATACCCCCTAGGGGTACTGTGTGAGCGTGGCCACAGAGCGTCAGTGCGCGTGGTGCGCGTGCATGACCGCGTGGGCCTTGCCGCGCGCGATCAGCCAGCGGTTGACGGGCGGCGCCGCCCAGAAGGCGAGGAAGAGCGCGCCCGCCAGCGAGCCCCAGAACAGCGGGTCGCCCAGGCCGGCGGCCATCGCCCCGGGGATCACGAGGATCGTCGCGGTGTCGATCGTCTCCATGGTCACGAGGTGTCCGACGCGAACGCGACCGGCAGCGCCTCGCGCGGCGCCATCCCCGATCGCAGCAGCGGCAGCATCGTGAGGGAGTAGCCGAAGACGAACGCCAGGGCGATCGACAGCACCGCCGACGTCGCGTTGCCCTATCCGAGCGCGGTGGCGATGACCAGCCCGAGGACCTCGCCGATGGCGCAGCCCGTCAGGCAGTGGACCGTGGCTGAGACCGCGGTGCGGGTGAGCTCGCTGAACCTACCCACGCCGCATCAGGCGCGCGACGGACGCCATCAGCTCCTGCGTCCGCTCCTCCTTGGTGTCATCGGAGGCGCCGAGGACGCAGTGCTGCGCGTGGTCGTCGAGCAGTCCGAGCGCGACCTTGTCGAGCGCGGCCTGTACGGCCGAGATCTGGGTGAGGACGTCGATGCAGTAGCGGTCGTCCTCGACCATCCCCTCGATGCCGCGAACCTGGCCCTCGATGCGGCGCAGGCGCTTGAGGAGCTGATCCTTCGTGGCGGTGTACCCGCGAGTCTCGGTGGTGGCCATGCCTCCAACGTAGCATACGGGTAGGGGGTATCTAGTCGGTTTCGAGCCGCGACAGCGCCGCGTCGGTCGACAGCACCTCGGCGAACTCGTCGTGCAGGCTGGCGAGCTCGACCCGGTGGATCAGGTCGGCGCCGATCAGCTCGCCGTCGGGTGCGCGGCGGTCGAACGTCGCCATCGCGTCGCCGAGCATCCATGTCTCGAAGCCGAGGTTCGCCGCCATGCGCGCGGTCGTCGAACAGCAGTGGTCGGTGGTGAGTCCGACGATCGCGACCGAGGTTACGTCGGCGGCGCGCAGGCGCTCCTCGAGGTCGGTCCCGATGAACGCGCTGTTGACGTCCTTCGTGATCACGGGCTCGCCGTCGAGCGGCTGCGCCTCGCGCTTGAACTCGAACGCGTCGGTCCCGGGGACGAACGTGCCGCCGGGCTCGGCGCTGCGATGGCGCACGTGGATCAGCGGCGCGCCGCGCCGGCGCCAGCCCTCGATCGCCTGCGCGATCCTGGTCTCGGCGCCGGGGTTGTTGCGCTCGCCCCAGGCCGGGTCCTCGAACGCGCGTTGCACGTCGATGACGATCAGCGTCGGCGGCGTCACGGCATCAGCTCCGCGAGCGATTCACGCAGCCATCCGATGAGGTCGCCGACGTCGGGCATCTGCTCGCGGTCGGCGACGATGCCGATGTCGAGGCTGCCGCAGTAGCTCATGACCGTCATGTTGAGCCCCATCCCGTCGGTGATGACCGAGACCGGATAGTTCGCGACGAGCCGCGCGCCGGCGCAGTACAGCGGGAACTGCGGCCCCGGGACGTTCGAGATCACGAGGTTCCACGTCGGCCGGCCGGCCTGGCTCGTCGCCAGCCGGAACGTCACCCGCGCCGCCCGCGAGAAGACGGCGGGTGGGATGAAGTGGTTGGCGTCCTGCAGCAGGCTCGCCGGCAGCGCGCGGTGGCGCTCCTTCATGCCGTCGAGCGCGTCGTGCGTGCGCTGCAGGCGGCGGACCGGCTCGGGCTCGTCGGTGAACAGCGGCGCGCGCATGAGCATGATCCGGTTGCCGTAGGTGCCGACCTGCTCGTCGGTGCGCACCGACACCGGGATCTGCGCGACGAGCGGCTCGGCGGGCAGCTCGCCGTGCTCGATCAGCCAGCGCCGGACCGCTCCCGCGCAGATGGTCACGACGACGTCGTTGACCGTCACGCCGTGGAAGTTCTTGACGGCCTTCACGTCGTCGAGCGGGAGCTGGCCGAAGGCGAACCGCCGGTGCGCGGAAACGCGTCCGTTGAAGCTCGTCTTCGGCGCGGCCATCTTCTCGCGCGGTGCCGACGAGCCGTTGCGGCCGCTGACGGCCCTGGCGATCCGTCCGACCGTCCCCGCGCCCGGCAGCGTCGAGAACGGCGTCTCCTCGAGGTTCGGCACCGCGGCCGGCAGCGAGCGCAGCGCGCGCAGCGGGTAGCGGGGCAGCCCGAGCAGCCCGCGCGTGAACATGGCCAGCTCGCCGGGCGGCGGCTCGTTGTCGCCCCACCGATCCGGGGTCGGGACGTCGCGCCCCTCCGGGGCGAGGTCCAGCAGCAGGCCCATGATCTCCGCGCCCGACATCCCGTCGATCAGCGCGTGGTGGATCTTGGTGAGCATCGCGGTGTGGCCGGACTCGAGCCTGTAGATCAGGTACAGCTCCCACAGCGGCTTGGCGCGATCGAGCGGGCGCGACGTGATCCGCGCGACCTGCTCGGCGAGCTGCTCGTCGTTCCCGGGCGCCGGCAGGGCGAGCTCGCGCACGTGGAATTCCAGGTCGAAGTCGATGTCGTCGGCCCAGTACGGGTAGTCGAGCCCGAGCGGCACCTCCTGCAGGCGCCACCGCAGCGGCGGCAGCAACGGCAGGCGCTCGGCGATCAGCGCCTGGATGTCCGCGAGCGTCAGCTCACCGGTCGGCGTCGTGGACGTGTCGAGGATCGCCAGGCCGGCCACGTGCCCGCTCTGCCTCGGCGTCTCCAGTGCGAGGAACTGCGCATCGAGGCTCGTGAGCTGGCGCATGGCGGGAGGCTAACGCGCCCGCGCGATGGGGATGAGGGGTCAGGTCTTTCATTGCCACATGCGGCAATGAAAGACCTGACCCCTAGCCGATCGACGAGCCGGCGAAGAAGAAGAACCAGCCCTCGAAGGCCACCACGCCGAGCACGACCGCGGCGGCGAGGCCCTTCTCGAACCCTGTGAGGCCCTGCTGGTGGGCGAGCTCCGGGCGCTCGCCGCGCATCGAGCGCAGCCACGGCGCCGTGCGCCGCTGCGTGTCCTGCCCGGTCACCGTCTTGTAGGCGGCCTCGACGCGGCTCAGCGCGTACACGAGCGCCGACACGCACGCGGCGAGCACCACCATCACGACGAGCACGGTGCTCATCGTCAGGCCGGTGCCCTTCTGCACGCGCGAGCCGACCCAGATGGCGAACAGCGGCGCGCCCGTCCAGAGGTTGATCCGAACGACGTAGGTGCGCATTTCCTAGAAGGTATCGCGTCTGTAACTTTCAGGTGCCGGGTCGGAACGTCAGCTCGTCCAGCAACCCCGCGATCCGGAACACGCCGTGCACGTGGTCGTTGCCGGCGACGAACGAGATGCGCTCGCCGCCTTCGGCCTGCGGCGCCTGCACCAGCGTGCGCAGCCCGGTCGAGTCGACGAACTCCAGGCCGCGCAGGTCGATCACGATCTCCTTGGCGTCGCTGGCGAGCGCCAGGCTCAGCGTCTCCTCGAGCTCCGGTGCGCCCGCGATGTCGAGGTCGCCGCGTGGCAGCACCCACAGCTCGTCGCCGCGCACCGAGATGTCAGCTTCGAACTCTTCGACGGTCATGGCTTGTGAGGCTACCCGTCGACCTCCACGTCCAGACCCGGCCCGACGCGTAGCGAACGGCGCCCGGCGAGCAGGTCGAGGAGCTCGGCTCCGATCACCTCGCGCCGCCATCCTTGGAGCGTGCGCACGTCGGGGTCGACCGCGGCGCCGTCCCCGTCGGCGTTGCGCACCGCGGTGACGATCCGCTGCAGGTCCGCTCGCGTCGCCAGCAGCTCGTAGGCGAGCTCGGCCTTCGCCGCCCGCGCGCGCACGAGTGCCTCGGCCAGGGCGATCAGCGGCGCGTCGGCGGTGTCGGGCTGCGTCGGACGCTCGCCTTCGACGGGGATGCCCTCGCGCTCGCGGCCCCGCGCCACCGCCTCCAGGATCTCGCGGCCGCGGCGGCGCAGCGTGGACTCGTGCAGCCCGCGGATCTGCGACAGCCGCTCGCTGGTCTGGGGCCGGCGCTTGGCGACCTCGACCAGCGTCGCGTCCTGCAGCACGGAGGACACCGGCCGGTTGCCGCGCTCGGCGAGCCCCTCGCGCCACTCGACGAGCTCGCGCGCGACTGCGCGCTGGCCGGGGTCGAGCGAGTTCACGCGCGGCAGCCGCCCGAAGATCGTGTCGATGTCGCGCTCGTCGCTGATCTGCTCGAGGTACGCGCACTCCTCGCGCGCCCACTCCAGGCGGCCGAGCGCGCGCAGCCGGTCCTGCAGCGCGGTCGCCAGCGCAAGCAGATGCAGCACGTCCTCGCGCGCGTACTCGAGCTGCTCGGGGCTGAGCGGCCGCCGGTCCCAGCGCGTGAAGCTCGCGGTCTTGCGCAGGCGAACGTCGAGCACCTCGCGCAGCAGTCCCTCGTAGCTGAGCTGCGCGCGCATCCCCGCGAAGCCGGCGGCGACCTGGGTGTCGAAGACGTTGTGGATGTCGCAGCGCCACAAGCGCCGGAGCAGCCCCACGTCCTGGCGCCCCGCGTGCAGGACGATCTCGACACCCGGGTCCGTCAGCACCTCCGCGAGCGGCGCGGGGTCGAATGGCTCGTCGGCAAGCGGGTCCAGCAGCGTGACGTCAGCGCCCCTCTCCCATGAACTCGGTGTCGATGCCCAGTCGCCCGGCTTCGCGGGCACGCTGGGCAAGCTCCGCTGCCACCGCCGGCATAGGAGCGGACACTATCTACGACTCGTCGGGCCAGTGGCCGTGGCGATCGAAGTAATCGCGCGCCGCGTCCTCGCGGTGGCGCTCGCGGTCACCGCTCACGCCGACGCGGTAGAGCAGGTTCAGCAGCCAGACCGCGAGCCCGGCGCCGACGATCATCGCGCCCGCCTCGGCCTCGTCGGGGGCGGCGATGATCGCGATCAGGCCGCCGAGGCAGATCAGCGCAGGGAGGATCCAGCGGACGAACAGCTTCATGCGATGGCGCCGGGGTCGAAGTGCGTCACGAGCTCCTCCATGGTGTCGTACCCGCCGAGCCCGAACGGTGCCAGCAGCTCGCCGCGCACGTCCTCCGGAGCCTGGCCGAGCCCCGCCCGGTCCGCAAGCGTCACCGCGCCGTGGCGCTTTGCGAGGCGCGCTCCGTCGGGCCCGCTGGCGCGGGGTGGAGTCGAGCAGATCCGCGCCGCGGACGACCTCGTGTATCCCCTGGTCGCCGTCGTCGACGACGACCGCGAGGTTGTACGCGTACGCGCCGTCGTTGCGCCGCACCACGAAGTCGTCGACCTCGCCGGTCGTCTCGCCGCACACCCGATCGGTGAACGTCACGCACGCGCTCCCGGCGCGCACGCGCCAGGCCGGCGGCCGCCCGCGTGCCTCGCGCTCGGCGACTTCGAAGGCCGTCAGCTCGCGGCACGTCCCGGGGTAGGCGCCCTCGGGCAGCAAGCCGTGCGCAGCGGACGCCGCGTCGCGGATCTCGGCGCGCGTGCACCAGCATCGGTACAGGAGCCCGGCACGCTCGAGCCGCCCGAGCGCGTCCGCGTACAGCTCCTGCCGTTCGGACTGGCGCACCGGTTCGCCATCCCAGTCGAGGCCGATCGCGCGCAGGTCCGAGAGCTGCTGCGCCTCGAACTCGCGACGGACGCGTCCGGTGTCCAGGTCCTCGATGCGCATGAGGAAGCGCGCGCCCCGCGAGCGCGCGAACAGCCACGCCAGCAGCGCGGTACGCAGGTTGCCGACGTGAAGCACGCCGGTGGGGGAGGGTGCGAAGCGTCCGTCGGGGCGCATCGCCGGGACGGTAGCCGTCAGCAGCTGCTGGACGGATCCGCGCTCGTGCCGCCGTTCGGGATGCACTCGCGCAGCGTTCCGGGTACCGGCCGGGCGAGCTGCAGCGTCACACCGCCGATGAGGTTGATCCCGAGCGCGCCGACGACGTTGGCGGTCGCCGCAGCGCGCGCCTCCTCGTAGACGCGCCGCGTCACGCCGTCGACGGTCCCGGTGGCGACGATCTTGCGCTTCAGGCAGTCCTGGATCGTGCCGAGCGACAGCACCGCGGGGAGCGGGTTGTAGCCCACCTCTGCGTTGCAGTTGATGACTGACGACAACGAGTACGTCGCCGTCGCGCCGCCGCCGAGGTCGATCGGCACCGGATCGCACCAGGCCTTGCCGATCCCGACCGAGACCGTGGTCATCGGGGCGGTCGCGTCGGCCTTGGCGGCGCACTGCGTCCAGTCCAGCGCCGACGGCGGGTGGGTGACCGATGCGCCGTTGAGGCCAAGCGTGTTGATCGCGTAGACCGCCATGCGAGCGCCGGCCTCGGCGGCGGCGTGCGCGCGCGTCGAGTTCCACGAGGCGTTGGCCTTGTGCAGCCCGAGCAGCGCCTGGCTCATCGCCAGGCCGCCGAACAGCAGCCCGAGCAGCAGCAACCAGATCGCGATCGCAACCGCGAAGCCGTCCTGGGCGCGCAGGCGCTTCAACCGATCACCGTGCTGGTCGCGGCGTGCAGCGATGCGTCGGGGTTCGGGATCAGCGTCGAGACGTAGACCGGGTACTTCAGGCCCGCGTCGTTGCCGATCTTGTTCAGCACGACCGCGACGGTGACGCGCTTGGCCTGCTGCGTGCCGATCGCGGCGCACAGAGTGCCGACGTCTGCGCCGGCGGTCGACGTGACGGTGGTCTGCACCGTTCCGACGAGCGAGCTGCTCGACAGCGAGCCGCTCACCGTCGCCGCCAGGTTGGCGGCGCACTGCTCGCCGCGCGCGCTGACGAACCG
>VAYD01000344.1:3147-3585 GCA_005883905.1 Actinomycetota bacterium | reverse complement strand
CGCGCGCTCGCGCTGCGCGCGCTCGACCCCGATCTGCACGAGGCGGTCCAGCAGGTCCGGGTACGGCAGGCCGCTGGCCGCCCAGAGCTTCGCGTAGACGCTCGTCGCGGTCTGCCCGGGCATCGTGTTGAGCTCGTTGAGCAGCACGTTCTCGCCGTCGACGAAGAAGTCGACCCGCGCCAAGCCGCTACACCCGGCGATCCGGAAGGCGTCGACCGCGATCTCGCGCACCCGCTCGGTTGCGGTCGCGGAGATCCGGGCGGGCACCTGCAGCTCCATTCCGCCCTCGGCGTACTTGGCCTCGTAGTCGTACCAGCCGGCGCCCTTGAGCAGGACGATCTCGCCGGGCTGCGAGGCCTGTGCGCCGTCGGTGTGGCCGAGCACCGAGCACTCCACCTCGAGCCCCGGGCTGTTGGCCTCGACGATCACGCGCGGGTC
>VAYD01000344.1:0-3142 GCA_005883905.1 Actinomycetota bacterium | reverse complement strand
GCCGGCTCGAGCTCGGCCCCCTCGCCGACGCGCACGATCCCGACGGATGAGCCCAGGCGCGCGGGCTTGACCCAACAGGGGAAGCCGACCCTCGAAAGGTCTGCGCCATCGCGACGATCCTCCTCGACCAGCGCGTACGCGACCTGCGGGATCCCCGCGACCGCCATCAGGTCCTTGAAGACGACCTTGTCCATGCACGCGGCACTGGCGAGCACGCCCGCGCCGACGTAGGGCACGTCGAGCAGCTCGAGCAGCCCCTGAACCGTCCCGTCCTCGCCGTAGGGGCCGTGCAGCACCGGGAACACGGCATCGCAGTCGAGCAGCCCGCCCGAGGCGCGAAGCGTCACCTCCTCCGAGTCGACCGTCCAGCGCCCGTCGCGCTGCACGAGGATCTCGACGACGTCGTGACCCGCCTCGCGCAGGCCGGCGGCGACCGCGGAGCCGCTGTCCAGCGAGACGTCGTGCTCGGAGGAGCGCCCGCCCATGAGGACCGCGACCCTCAAGGCGTCGTCGGCGTCGTCGGCGTGGTCGGGGTCCCGTCGCCCTGGAGGTTCGGGTTGAACCGCCCGACCACGATCTTCACCGTCGAGCCCTTCTTCGCCGACCCGTGGTCGGGATCCTGGGTGAGCACGATCCCGTCCTCGTCGAGGTTCTGCGTGTCCTGGCGCGAGATGCTCACCTTGAAGCCCGCGTCCTGCAGCGCGGAGACCGCGTCGGTGTCCTGCTTGCCGACCTCGTTGGGCACCTGCGCGGTGGTCGGCTCCTTGGCCACCGTCAGGTTGACTGTCGAGCCCTTGTCGGCGTTCGTGCCCGCGGCCGGGTCCTGCGAGAGCACCGTGTCGGGATCGGCGGTGCTGGACTCCTGGCGCGTGACCGAGACCTTGAAGCCGGCGTTGCCGAGGTCGTTGCGCGCGTCGTCGAGCGTCTTGCCGACCTCGCTGGGAACCGCGACCTGCTCGGGCCCCTTGGACACGACGAGCGTGACCGACGAGCCCTTGTCGAGCGGCGTGCCCTCGGGCGGGCGCGTCTCGATGACGTGGTCCTTGGCGGTGGTGTCGTCGAACTGCTCCTCCTCGGTCACCTTGAAGCCCGCCTTGGTGAGCTTCTTCGCCGCGGCGTTGCGCCCCATCCCCGCCACGGACGGCACGGTCGCCTGCCCAGGCCCGCCGGACACGGTCAGGTGCACGGTCGAGCCCTTGTCGGCCTGCGTGCCGCCGGACGGGTCCTGGCCGATCACCTGCCCCTGCGGTCTCGTGGACGTCTCGAACGTCGCATCGGTGTCGAAGCCCTTGTTGCGCAGCGCCTGCTCGGCGGCCGCCTGGCTGGCGCCGACGACGTCGGGAACCGCGACCTGCTTGGAGTTGTTGAGCAGCAGCAGCCCGCCGACGATCAGCGCGGCGACGGCCAGGATGGCGAGCAGCCACCACCACCAGCGCGAGCGCTCCTCCTCCTCCGGAAAAGGAGGCCCACCCACCCCCGGACGCGCCGGAGGCAGCGGCTCGATCACGCGTGCAGGCGGCGGTGGCGGCGCCGCCGCAACCGCGGTCATCTCGGTCGCCGGCACGTCCTCCCCCTGCAGCGCCGCGATGAACGCGTCAGCGTCGGGATAGCGCTGCGCCGGGTCCTTCGCCAGCGCCCGCATCACGGCCGCCTCCAGCCCGGGCGACACCGCCGGGTTGAGCTGCGAGGGCGGCACCGGCGCCTCCGAGACCTGCTTGAGCGCGATCGTCACGGCGCTCTCGCCCTCGAACGGCACGCGGCCGGTGAGCATCTCGTAGAGGATGATCCCGATCGAGTAGATGTCGGACTGCGCGCTGACCGCGTAGCCCTGTGCCTGCTCGGGCGACAGGTACTGGGCGGTGCCCATGATCGACCCCGTCTGCGTCATGTCCGACGCGCCGGCGCGGGCGATGCCGAAGTCCGTCACCTTCGCGCGGCCCTCGTCGTCGACGATCACGTTGTGGGGCTTGAGGTCGCGGTGGATGATCCCGCGGCGGTGCGCGAACCGCGCGGCGCGCAGGATCTGGATGCCCAGGTCGACCGCGCGCTCCGGCGCCAGCGGCCCCTCCTCCTGGATCAGCCGCTTCAGCGAGCGCCCCTCGAGGTACTCCATCGCGATCCAGTAGGTCCCGTCGTACTCGCCGCGGTCGTAGACCGAGACGACGTGCTGGTGCTGCAGGCCCGCCGCGCTGGACGCCTCGCGGCGGAAGCGCTCGACGAACTCCTGGTCCTCGGCGAAGCGCCGGTAGAGCACCTTCAGCGCGACGCGCCTGCCGAGCTGCAGGTCCTCCGCGCAGTAGACGTCCGCCATCCCGCCGGAGCCCAGGCGCGAGACGACGCGATAGCGGCCGTCGACGACCGAGCCGATGTCCAGGCGCTCGCTCATCTCAGCAGCGACTCCATCACGGCCTTGGCAACCGGAGCGGCGACGTCGCCGCCGAAGCCGGGCTGGCTCTGCATCGTCACAGCGATCGCCACCCGCGGATTGTCCGCGGGTGCGAACGCGATGAACCACACGTTGTTGATCGTCCTTCCGATCTGCGTCTCCGCGGTGCCGGTCTTGCCGGCGACGCGGACCCCGGGGATCTGGGCCTGCGTGCCCGTGCCGCTCTGCACGACGCGTTCCATCATCCCGGTCACCGCAGACGCAGTCGAGGGCTTCATCACGGTGGACTGGACCTCCGGCGTGATCCGGTCGACGGTGCGGCCGTCGATGTCGATGACGCGATCGGTCAGGTGCGGCTTCATCAGCTTGCCGCCGTTGGCGACTGCCGCAGCCACCTCAGCCATCTGCAATGGGACGACCGCGAGCTTGTCCTGGCCGATCGCCATGCGCCCGACGTCCACGCGCGGCGACAGCGGCGAGATGAGGTGGCCCCTGTAGTACTCGCCGCTGGAGGACATCTGCTCTCGCGGGTAGTCGAGCTGCGGCTTGCGATCGAACCCGAAGCGGTTCATGTACTCGCGCATCGTGCGCTTGCCGAGCTGCTCGCCGACCTGCGCCCACACCGTGTTCACCGACTTCTCGAGCGCCTCGGCGAGCGTGATCGGCCCGAACGACTGGTTGTAGTCGTTCTGCAGCGGCACGCCGGAGATCTTGACCCCGTTCTTGCCGTCGACGGTCGAGTTCGCCGTGAACCTC
>VAYD01000343.1 GCA_005883905.1 Actinomycetota bacterium | reverse complement strand
CATCGCCGGCGTCGATCCCGCGTCGCTCGTCAAGTACTCCCGCTGGATCACGCCGGCCGAGGTGAAGATCCGCTTCGACACGCACTTCTTCCTCGCCCCGCTGCCGGCCGGCGCCGAGCCGCGGATCGACGGCGAGGAGATCGTGGACCACGGCTGGTTCACCCCGCAGGGCGCGCTCGACGCGCACGCCGGCGGCGAGATCCTCCTCGTCTTCCCCACGATCAAGCACCTCGAGCAGTTCTCGGCGTTCCCGACCTCCGACGCGCTCGTCGCGCACGCCGCCGCACACGACGTCGTCCCGGTGCAGCCGCGCATCGTGCTCAGCGGCGAGACCGCCCGGGTCCTCCTCCCGGGCGACGAGGGATACGATGCCGCCGCAGATGGCGGCAACCGTTCCGGCTGAGCTGCGCGCGGTCTTCGACCGCTTCTACACGACCGAGTTCGTCACGGTCGACGGGCCCGGTCAGCCGATCGCCTGGCCGGTGACGCCCTATCCGCACGAGGGCGGGTCGTGCATCGACGTCACGACCGGCCTCGGCTACCCGAAGAAGGCGCGCGACGCGGAGCACAACCCGAACGTCGCGCTGCTGTTCTCCGAGCCGCACGGCAGCGGGCTGCAGGAGCCGCCGATGGTGCTGGTGCAGGGCGTCGCGCGCGTCGACGAGGAGGACCTCGCAGCCAACCGCGAGCGCTACCGGCGCGAGGGCAAGATCAAGCTGCCCAAGGCCAACGAGCGCCTCCCGCCGCCCGCCCTGGACCGGTTCATGAGCTGGTACGTCGACCGGATCTACGTGCACGTCACGCCCGAGCGGATCCTCGTCTGGCCGAAGGGCGACATCTCCGCCCAGCCCGAGGTCATCGGCGAGCTCCCGGCCGGCGCGCCGGTCGCCCCGCAGCCCGCGCCGAGCGGCGGCGGCATCTGGGAGCCGCGGATCGAGCAGCTCGGCACGCAGTACCCCACCGCGGTGCTCGCCGTGGCGGGCGCGGACGCGGCGCTCGTCGAGCGCTATGTGAGGTACTAGTCCTCGTAGGGCGTGAAGTCGCGCTTGCGCGCGCCGCACACCGGACAGAACCACGTGTCCGGGATGCCTGCCTCACCGCCCACGTCCACGGCCCGGAGTTCGAGTGGCAGCGCAACTTCCAGGTGCGCGGCGCGCTCGTCGAGGCCGACGGCGGGTGGGCGCTGCAGCCGCGCAAGCTCGTCGGCGGCTTCGAGGTCCCGGAGACGCAGGTCGCGATCCTGCGCGAGAACTTCAAGAAGGTCATGCGCTACCGCAAGACCGCCAAGCGGGAGCTCGCCAAGCGGGGCCGCACGTGAGCCTCACCGTCGCCGTTACGGGTCCGACAGGCGAGATCGGCAAGCCGTTCATCCGCGCGCTCGAGCGCCAGAAGGACGTCACGCGCGTCCTCGGGATGGCGCGCCGTCCGTTCGACCCCAAGGAGCACAAGTGGCACAAGACCGAGTACCGGCAGGGCGACGTGCTCGACCGCGCCGCCGTCGAAGCGCTGTGCGCCGAGGCCGACGTCGTCGTGCACCTCGCGTTCATCATCGTCGCGGGCTCCGGCGAGAGCCGGAAGATCAACCTCGAGGGCTCGCGCAACGTCTTCGAGGCGGCAGTCGCGGCGAAGGCGAAGCGACTCGTGTACGCGAGCTCCGTCGCCGCCTACGGCTTCCACGAGGACAACCCGCAGCCGCTCACCGAGGACATCCCCGCGCGCGGCACCGAGGCACATCCCTACAGCGCGGACAAGGCGTCCGTCGAGGACCTGCTCAGCGAGGTCGTCGAGGACTCCGAGACCGACGCCTATGTGTTCCGGCCGTGCATCGTCGCGGGCCCCGAGGCGCCGCTGCTGATCAACTCGATCCCGTACGTCCAGCTCTCCGGCAAGCTGCCCGGCGCCGTCCGCTCGCTGTTCGACCAGGTCCCGATCCTCAAGCCGGTGCTGCCGGACCCCGGCGTGCCGTTCCAGCTCGTGCACCACGACGACGTCGCCCTCGCGCTCCGCGCCGCCGTCCTCGGCCGCGGCACGCCGGGCGTCTACAACCTGGCCGGCCCCGGCGAGGTCACGATGCGCGACCTCGCCGACGCGCTCGGCTACTACACGGTGCCGGTGCCCGAGCTCGCCGTCGACGCCACCGCCGAGGTGATCGCGCGGCTGCCGTTCCTGCCCGACGAGGCGTCGTGGATCGAGGCTGCGCGCATCCCGGTGATCATGGACACCGCGAAGGCGCGGTCACAGCTCGGCTGGCGCCCGCGCCACGACGCCCTCGAGACGCTCAAGGCGACCGTCGAGGCGCACCGCGAAGACCTCAGTGCGTGACTTCGGTGACCGGCACGCCGAAGCGGCGCTCGGCCTCGCCGATGATGTCGTCCTCGCGGTAGCGCGCCGCGTCGCCCTCGCGCACGAAGACGAGCACGCGGTCGGCGGGGAACGTCGCCAGCGCGTCCTGCAGCGCCATCAGCGGCTCGCCCTCGCCGGTCCGGGCGCGTGCCTGCGCGCCCTCTGAGCGCAGCTCGCCCGCCGTCTCGCCGGCGGTCTCGCCCGCCCGCGCGATCGCGTCGTCGGCATCGGACATCCAGAAGCGAACCGGCGACTCGTTCACCGCGGGCGCGACCACGAGCACCTCGGCGCCGGAGACATCGTCCGCGCCCGGCAGCGCCCGGCGCACGTCGTCTGCGCCGACCGGGTCAGCGGCCAGGACGAGGAGCTTCATCGCTCCCCGCGCTACCCCCGCCGTTGTCACCCGAAACGAGCGCGCGGTAGCGCGGCAGCAGCGGCTCGAAGATCGGCAGCACCGCGAGGATCTTCGTCACCGGCCCCTCGGCGGTCATCTGGCCGCGCGCCAGCGCGACCGTCATGTCGAGCTCGCCGAGGAGGTAGCTGTGCGCGACGTCGGCCTCCATCGAGATGACGACCTCGGGCTCCTGATCGGAGTCCCCGAAGTCGACGCGCACCGGCTCGCCGGCGCGGCTGCCGACCGTGATGACCGCGTCGGGATGGCGCAGCTCGTAGCGCACGCAGGTGTCGGCCCGCTGGAAGACCGGCTCCAGCTCCGGGTCGGACACGAGCTCCTGCATCACGCGCCCGATCCGCTTATAGATGTCGTCTGCGTCGGCGAACGTGCTCAAAGCGCGCGGCAGCTTACTGCCCGCGCGCGAGAAGCATCGCGACGCCCTGACCGCCGCCGATGCAGAGCGTCACCAGACCGTAATCGTGTCCCTGACGCTCCATTTCGGAGAGCGCCTTGGCGGTGATCGCGGCGCCCGTCGCGCCGATCGGGTGCCCGAGCGCGACCGCGCCGCCGTTCGGGTTGACCCTGGCGGGATCGAGGTCGAGCTCCTTCATCACCGCCAGCGCCTGAGCGCTGAACGCCTCGTTGAGCTCGATCACGCCGACGTCCTCGAGCTTCACGCCGGCACGGTCCAGCACCTTGCGCACGGCCGGGACCGGGCCGATCCCCATGATCGCGGGGTCGACCCCGCACGATGCGTAGCTGAGGATCCGCGCGCGCACGGGCACGCCGAGCTCGGCGGCCTGCTCCTCGCTCATCAGCACCACCGCGGCGCCGGCGTCGTTCATGCCCGACGCGTTGCCCGCGGTCACCGTGCCGCCGTCTCGCTTGAAGGCCGGCGGCAGCTTGGCCATCAGCTCGGGCGAGGCGTCGTGGCGGATGTGCTCGTCGCGCGTGAACTCGACGGTCTCGCGCTTGACCTTGACCGGGACGGGGACGATCTGATCGTCGAAGCGGCCCTCGCTCTGCGCGGCGCTGGCGCGCCGGTGCGACTCGACGGCGAACTCGTCCTGCTCGTCGCGGGAGATCGAGTAGCGCTCGGCCAGGTTCTCGGCGGTGACGCCCATGAGGATCTCGTGGAACGGATCGGTCAGGCCGCCCATCACCGGGTCGACCATCCTCGCGGGGTTGGGTGGGGACATTTTCAACCCCCAGCGCACGTCGGGCATCCAGTACGGCCCGCGGCTCATCGACTCGGCGCCGCCGGCCAGCGCGACGTCGACGTCGCCCGACTGGATCGCCTGGGTCGCCGACACGATCGCCTGCACGCCGGTGCCGCACAGGCGGTTCACGGTGAACGCCGGCGTCTCCTTCGGGATGCCGGCCTTCATCCCCATCGGGCCGCGTGTGGATCACGTTGCCGAAGACGACGTGGTCGACCTGCTCGCCCTCCAGCCCGGCGCGCTCGAGCGCGGCGCGCGACGCGATGGCGCCCAGCTCGGTCGGGGGGACGTCCTTGAGGCTCTTGCCGTACGAGCCGACCGCCGTCCGCGCGGCCGAGGAGATCACAACGCTTGTCATGACCGGCGAGAATAGGCGGCATGAGCACCACCACCGCCGCCCCCACGCTCAAGAACTTCATCGACGGCGAGCT
>VAYD01000342.1:335-5314 GCA_005883905.1 Actinomycetota bacterium | reverse complement strand
CGATGTCCATGCGGTGCGGGAAGTGGGTCGTGACCTTGATGCCCTTGACCTGCGGATAGGCCGCGATCGCGCTGTCGAGGTCGCTCTTGCTGACGTGCAGCGTGGTCATGTCGCGCGCGGCGTCCTCGAGGACGCCGGAGATGCGGGCGGCATCGGGCCCGGAGACCCCCGTGACGGTGACGTCGTCGACCGCCACCAGCGACGAATCACGCAGCCAGAACCAGCCCAGCGCAAGGAGGACGACCACGGCGGCGGCAATCGCCAGGACGCGAGGTGAGCGTGCTACGGGCACTCATGGGCGGGGTTCGCCACGCACGACGAGCATCCTGCCGAGCGCGTCGACGTCGCCGGCGCCCATGACGAGGCACAGGTCGCCCGTCCGCAGCTCGCCGGAGAGCAGCGCGCGCGCCTCCTCGAAGGACCGCGGGTGCGCGTCGGCCGCGATCAACTCCGACGTCACGCCCGGGAAGTCCTCCTGGCGCTCGCGCGCCGGATAGATCGGCAGCACGAACGAGCGGTCCGCAGCGGACAGCGCGTCGCCGAACTCCTTGGCGAGCTGCTGCGTGCGCGAGAAGAGATGCGGCTGGAAGACCGCGACGACGCGCGCAGCCGACTGCGCGCGGCCTGCGTCGATCGTCGCCGCCACCTCCGTCGGGTGATGCGCGTAGTCGTCGACCACGGTCGCGCCCGCCGACGTCGTCCCGACCGACTCGAAGCGGCGCTTTGCGCCCACGAAGGTGCTCAGCGCCTGGCGGCAGCGTTCCGAGTCGGCCCCGGCGAGCTCGCAGGCGAGCAGCGCGGCCACCGCGTTGCGGCGGTTGTGCGCGCCCGGCAGCCGCAGCGGCGGGCTCGCAGCCTCGTCGAACGGGAAGACGACCACGTGCTCGCTCTGGGCCATGAACTGACGAAACGCCTCGTCGAGCTCCTCACGCGACGCGTACGTGTGATGGTGGTCCAGCTCGATGTTCGTCACGACGGCGATCTCGGGGCGCAGCGCGAGGAACGAGCGATCCGACTCGTCGGCCTCGGCCACGAGCCATTCGCCCTTCCCCCACCCCGCGTTCGAGCCGAGGTCGCGGACCTCGCCGCCGATGATCCACGACGGGTCCATGCCAGACGCGCGCAGCGCGACCGCGACCATCGCCGCCGTCGTGGTCTTGCCATGGGCGCCCGCGATCGCGACCACGCGCCGTGTCGCCGCGATCTCGCCGAACAGGTCGGCGCGCGGAAGGTCCGGCAGCCCGCGCTCGCGCGCGGCGACGCGCTCGGTGTTGTCGTCCGCGATCGCGGTCGAGTGCACAACCTCGACGGCGTCGCCCGGCGGCACGTTCTCGGCGCGATGGCCGACGATCGTGCGGATCCCGGTCTGTTCGAGCAGCCGCTCGGCGTAGGGCGACCACGCGCGGTCCGACCCTGTGACCTGCGCGCCGAGCGCATGCGCCGCGAGGGCGTACGCGCTCATCCCGGCGCCGCCGATCCCGATCAGGTGCAGCCGGCGGTCCGCCCAGCGACCTTCCGGGGACGACGCACCGGGTTTTGGGTAGGGGTCGCGCGGAGCCACGCCGCCATCATGCATCACCCGCCGACCCGCCCCACCACCTGGCGCGCCCTTCCAACGGCGCTGCTCGTCATCGCCGCGCTCGCGCTTGGAGCGGTCACCGCGCGCGCCGACGTCGTCACCGGCGCGGCGTCCGCTCCGGTCGCTCACCGCTGAGCGGCGGCGGCGACCAACTCGGTCGCGATGACGTTCGCGGCCTCGGGCCGCGCCAGCTCCGCCGACGCTCGGCCCATCGCGCGCAGGCGCCCGGGATCGCCGAGCAGCTCGCCGACCTCACGCGCCAGCCGCTCCGCCGTCAGCTCGGCGTCGGGGATCACGACCGCGGCGCCCGCGCGGACCATCCACTGCGCGTTCGACGTCTGGTGGTCGGCGGCGGCGTGCGGATACGGCACGAGGACCGCCGGGCGGCCGTGGGACGCGATCTCGAAGATCGAGCCGCCCGCCCGCGCGACGCAAAGGTCCGACGCGGCCAGGGCATCGCCGAACGGGATGATGTACTCGCGCAGGTCGTACGTGTCCGAGGGCACGCGGCTGCGCAACGACGGGTAGTCGCGCGAGCCGCAGGCGTGCAGCACGTGGAAGCTGGCGCCCGCGAACGCGCTGATCGCGGCCTCGTTGATCGTCCGCGCGCCGAGCGAGCCGCCGAAGACGAGCACGCAGGTGTCGTCCTCGGCGAGGCCGAAGCGCTCGCGCGCCGCCGCGCGGTCGGTCACCGGCGGCGGGACCGGGCGGCCGGTGACGAGGTAGCGCTTGCCGCCGCGCCCTTCGATCGGGAACGCGAGGCACACGCGCCGGGCGAAGCGCGCCAGCGCCCGGTTGGTCAGCCCCAGGTGGCTGTCGGCCTCCGTCAGCACAAGCGGGATCCGCGCGAGCACGGCCGCCGCGCCCACCGGGCCGGCCACGTACCCACCGCCGCCCATCACGACGTCGGGGCGCTCCGCCTGCAGCAGCTTGCGCGCCGCGAAGAACGCCGCGCCCGCCTTGGCGACTGCTCGCGCGGCCATCAGCGGGTTGCTGCGGCTGATGCCCTCGACCCGCAGCGTCCGCAGCGGGTAGCCCGCCGCGGGGACCAGCTCCGCCTCGGCGCGTTCGCCACCCGCGAAGACGACGTCGTGGCCGTCAGCCCGTAGCGCGTCTGCGACCGCCAGCGCGGGCACCACGTGCCCCGCTGTCCCGCCGGCTGCGATGAGGACCTTCACGATCGCGGGATCCTGACACGACCTTCAGCTGCGAGCCGCGGGTCGCCGCGATGTTCAGCAGAAGGCCGACCGACGCGAGCAGCACGATCAGGTTCGTCGAGCCGTAGGAGATGAACGGCAGCGGCACGCCGGCAGCTTCGCGTGCGTCCCGACAGCGCGCTGCGCGATCCGCAGGCCGGCGAACGCGAACATGCCGTAGAGCGCCAGCACGCTCATGACGCCGACGACGCCGAGCTCCTCGCCGATGATCGCGAGGATGAAGTCGGTGTGTGCCTCCGGCAGGAAGAACAGCTTCTGCGTGGAGCCGCCCGGGCCCTTGCCGAACAGCCCGCCCGAGCCGAGCGCGATCTGGCCCTGGACGGCCTGGAAGCCGCTCGTGCCGGCGTGCGCCCAGGGGTCCAGGAACGACGTCAGCCGCGCGCGCCGGTAGGGCGCGCTGATCGCATAGAGCGCGACGAGCACGAAGCCGGCCCCGAAGACGACCGCCAGGTAGCGGACCGGCATGCCGGCGGCGACCAGGATCGCCGAGGTCGTGAACGCGATCACCAGCGCGGTGCCGAGGTCCGGCTGCGACGCGATCAGGATGCAGGCGAAGCCCACCATCACGCCGATCGGCACGAGCTGCTTGGGCTTGTTGACGATCTTCGGCCGCTGCGCGATCACGCCGGCCGCGTACAGCACGAGCGCGAGCTTCATCAGCTCTGAGGGCTGGAACTGCAGCGGGCCGGCTCCGAGCCAGCGCTTCGCGCCGTTGACCGAGACGCCGAAGCCGGGGAGCTTGACGAGCACGAGCAGGCCGAACGAGACGGCGAGCAGCGGCCCGGCGAAGCTCGTGATCGCGGCGAGCCCGCGCCGCGACAGCACGTGGAGCGCCGCGAAGCCGATCGCGCCGTAGAGCACGTAGCGCACCAAGTACGTGGTGCCGTCCCCCTGGCCCTGCAGCAGCGTCTTGGCGCTCGAGGCGCTGTAGACCATCACGGCGCCCGCCGCGAGCAGGCACAACGTGACCGTCAGGAGCAGGTTGTACTCGAGCGGGTACTGGCGATGGGGCTTGCGCCTGGCGGCGGGGGCGGCGGCCCGGGGCATGTCCGGACCACCTTCGACGTCACGCCACCAACTCCTTGAACACCCGGCCGCGGTGTTCGTAGTTCTCGAACTGGTCGTAGCTCTCGCACGCGGGCGACAGCAGCACGACGTCCCCCGGCCGCGCGGCGGCGCGGGCGCGCTCGACGGCCGTCGCCAGGTCCCCGCACTCGACGCCGGTCCCGATCTGGCGGCCGATCAAGGGGCCGTCGGCGCCGATCAGGTACACGCCCGCGCAGCGGCCGGCCGGCTCGCGCAGCGGCGCGAAGTCCTGGCCCTTGCCGCCGCCGCCGAGGATCAGATGCACCGGCATGTCCGCAAAGCTCGCGAGCGCGACGAGCGTCGAGTCGACGTTCGTCGCCTTGGAGTCGTTGACGTAGAGCACGCCGTCGACGGTTGCGACCTCCTCGAGCCGGTGCTCGACGCCGGCGAACGAGCGCAGCGCGGCGCGCACCGCGTCGGGCTCGATCCCGCGCGCCAGCGCGATCGCCGCCGCGGCGGCGGCGTTGGCCCGGTTGTGCGCACCGCGTAGCCGGATCTCGTCGTGGGCGATCAGCGGCTGCTCGTCCCACCAGAGCTGACCGGCGCGGTCGTCGAGCTCGCCGCCCGGGCCGAAGCAGACGCGCCGCGCGCAGCCCCCGAGGTCCTCCACGCCGAGCCCGACCGGCGCGACGGCGACGTCGTCGTTCCCCTGCCGCGCGAAGACCTGCAGCTTCGCGGCGAGATAGGCGTCGAACGTCCCGTGGCGATCGAGGTGGTCGGGCGCGACGTTCAGCAGCACCGCGCCCTCTGGCGCGAACTCGACGGAGTCCTCGAGCTGGAACGACGACAGCTCGAGGACCACGACCGCGCCCGGGTCGAGCTCGCCGACCAGCGACGTCAGCGGCGTGCCCACGTTCCCGGCCACCGTCGCCGCGACGCCGGCCTCGCGGTGGATCGCCCCGAGCAGCCCGACCGTCGTCGTCTTGCCGTTCGTCCCGGTCACCGCGACGAACTCGTTGGGCAGCAGGCGCCAGGCGAACTCGACCTCGCCGATCACCGGGAGACCGCGCTCGCGCGCCGCGACGATCACCGGCGCATCCTGGGGAACGCCCGGCGACTTGATGACGCTGCGCATGCCCTCGAGCGCCACCGGCGTG
>VAYD01000342.1:0-312 GCA_005883905.1 Actinomycetota bacterium | reverse complement strand
CCGCGGGCCTGATCGCCGAGCAGCTCCAGCAGCGACTGCCCGGACCGGGC
Organism: Actinomycetota bacterium; assembly: GCA_005883905.1. Lineage (GTDB taxonomy): Bacteria > Actinomycetota > Thermoleophilia > Solirubrobacterales > Solirubrobacteraceae > AC-49. The sequence goes on along the minus strand of VAYD01000342.1, from coordinate 262 downwards.
GATGCCGACGACGAGGTACGGGCCGGGCGGAGGGTCGGGGCGCCAGGCCATCCGCTCAGGTGATTGACTGCTGGTAGATCGTGAAGCCGATCGCGGAGCAGACCGCGGCCACGATCCAGAAGCGCAGGATGATCTTGGTCTCCGACCAGGACATCAGCTCGAAGTGGTGGTGGATCGGCGCCATCAGGAAGACGCGCTTGCGGAACGTCTGGAAGGCGAAGACCTGGATCATCACGCTCAGCGCCTCGACGACGAAGATGCC